>JBKBWE010000245.1:0-4492 GCA_046289145.1 Sediminibacterium sp. | reverse complement strand
CAAATCTCAAACCTTATCAATTACCATACAAGATGGTATTGGTGGGGGGCTTACGAGTATCCAAAATAAATAATAAAGTAAGGCCACAAACTTTTAGCAAGACTAATCTTTCTTACACGAGTTGGTATTTGATTGTATTAAAAAATGACACAACAGTATTCAAAGAAGAGCAGGATAAAAAGAATTTTTTTTCCAAACTTTATGAAAATGCAGTTGAATTGAATTTTGCAAATTTTATCTCTGAATGTTTCTTAGTGGATATTAGTCGCTTTTATAATAATGATTCTTTACAATCTCGTAATTTAATTGCTATTAGTAAATACCCTGAATTGGCTAGAAGTATGATTGAAATAACTACCCCTTATTTCTTTGACGACTATAATAAATGTGTAATTGTGAGTTATATCCACAATTATAGCCGACAAAATTCTAAATTGTATTATTTTAAAAAAAATCACGATAAGTGGGAGCTACAAAAACTCTTATTCCCCGATTTTAACATCGATTATTAATCCACTTGTTACATAATAGAGTGTCAAATTTTTTTCACTTCACCAAACTCAACCGATACTCCTGAATCAATGCAGGGTTCTCTGGTGTTAGCGTAAAGAAGATTTTTAATTTTCCTTTTTCTTCATTGATGATGAAGGACCCACGCAGTTGGTTTTCTGGAATCAGTTCTTCAATTTTAGTGATTTTGCCAATGGTTTGAAAAGCAGCAGTGGCTTGTTTTATCAAAGAGTCGGTGTAGTAGTCGTCAAAAAAGTTTTCAGCAAATATACCCGATTGTTTTGCGTTGGAAAAATTGGGCAACAATTTTACCAATTCATTTTTACGTTGATTCAAAATAGTAGAGACCGGTAATTGTATGGGCTTTAAACCTGCTAGCTTGATTACACTATCCAATACTTTTAAATTAATAGATGTAGTGGGTGCATAAGTTACATTCGCCAACAAAACTACACCGATGCCATATTCAGGCATGATGCGCCAGTTACTGCCAAAGCCTGGTAATCCGCCACTATGTCCTACATATACTTTGTTATTACAGTCTCTAAAAATATTCAGTCCATATCCATAGGCTGAAACTGCAGGGCATGCAATTCCATTTCCATAATTGAAATACGGGTTAATGGAAGCATAGCGCCAAGGCTGGTGCATTTCGCGTATACTGCTTCTATTAATGATAATGTTTTCTGCGTCATTTCTTGCGGGCCATGCTTGTTGGTGCAAAGCCATGTACTTACTGAACGATTCAACAGAGGTGATTAATCCCCCCATTGCTCCATAAATACCATCGGGTAATAGTGCTTCTTCTTTAAAAGAATCGTTTACATAACGATATCCTTTGGCCAATTGGTCAGTAGGAACTTTTCGATAGTCCCAGGCAGCTTGCATGCCCAATCTTTTAAAAAAATGTTGGTTGATGTATTCACTATAAGCGAGGCCCGTTACTTTTTTAATGATTAAACCCAATGTGGCAAAACCAACATTGCTGTATTCGTATTCGGTACCATTTACATTCGAAAAACTCAATTGCTTTTTAAACAAGGCAATTAATTCTTCTTCTGTATCGGCCAATTGTCTGTCTCCCCATGGGTTGTCTTCGGGTAATCCACTGGAATGCGTGAGCAATTCTCTGATGGTTATTGGGGCTGCATCTTTGGTGAGTGCTTGGTTTTTTAATTCAGGAATATAGTTGGAAACCGGGTCGTCTAATTTTAATTTTCCTTCGTCTCTTAATTTAATGATGGCCATGGCGGTGACGCTTTTGCTCATTGAAGCAATGCGATACATGGTTCTTGTATTGGCTTTGGTTTGATCAGCAATATTGCTCAATCCTTCACTGCCAGTCACAATCAATTCTCCGTCTACCACTACGCCAAATGAAAAGCTGGGAAAATGATTCGCTTTTGCATAATTGCTGTACATGGACTGAATCACCGGAGCAATGGCTTTCACTTTTGCTGCTCTGTCCTTGTCTGCAAAGAACGGTGCTTGGTATAGCTCATTCGGATTTTGTTGAGCAGTTGCGATTGTTATACTACAACAAGTGTATACGATTGCAGTTATTTTTTTTGCCATTGATTGCATAGGAGGGAATTAATAATTGAGCAATTTTTGAACGCTTTCATTTAATCGGCTCTTTGCCATATAATTTTTTTCCAATTCAATATTAAAAGGAATAGGTGTGTCTAATGAAGCGCAGCGCAACACAGGTGCATCTAGTAATTCAAAACAATGTTCACTAATCCATGCACTAATTTCTCCACCGATGCCTCCCACTAAATTGTCTTCGTGTAGTATCAATACTTTACCTGTTTGCGCAACGGCTGCTTTAATGGCAGCATAGTCTAATGGAGCTAATGTTCTTAAGTCTATAATATGTAGGGAGATTTCTGGATGCGCTTCTTGGTATTCTAAAGCCCAATGCACACCAGCTCCATAAGTAATGATACTGATATCATCCCCTTCTTTTACTGTTATGGCTTTGCCTATGGCTACTTCATAATAGGCTTGCGGTAATTTTCCACTAATGCTTCTGTAAAGTGCTTTATGTTCAAAAAACAACACAGGGTTGGGGTCGTTAATAGCGGCAATCATTAATCCCTTTGCATCATGCGGATTAGAGGGATACACTACTTTTAATCCGGCCACATGGGTAAACCAAGCTTCATTGCTTTGTGAATGAAATGGTCCTGCACCTACACCACCACCAGTTGGCATGCGAACAACCACATCGGCGTTTTGTCCCCAGCGATAATGTATTTTAGCTAAGTTATTGACGATTTGATTGAAGCCCACTGTAACGAAATCAGCGAACTGCATTTCCATCACGGTTTTAAATCCCTCTAAACTCATACCTAAGCAAGTGCCCACAATGGCACTTTCACAAAGAGGCGTATTGCGCACTCTATGCTTGCCAAATTTTTCTACAAAGCCTTCGGTGATTTTAAATGCGCCTCCATATTCTGCAATGTCTTGCCCCATCAATACAAGGTTCTCGTGCTTTTCCATGCTCATATGTAAGCCTTCGGAAATAGCATCAATTAGTCGGGCTTCTTTGGAAGGAGTTGCTGCACTTTCTTGATTGTTGTCTAATTCAATAACGCCTTCTATTTGTTTTTTAGGTGCAAATACATCGGCTATTTCTTCTGCAGTATCCACCACCATTTCATCGGCATTAAATGCCTCCGCTAATTCTGTTTCTATATATTGCTTGAACTCGTTTCTAATATCTGCAATTCCCATTTCGGTAATCACTTGCTCGTTAATCAGAAACTGCTCGTATTTTTTTACAGGGTCTTTATGTCCCCATTCTTCAAATAATTCCTTGGGTACATATTTAGTGCCACTGGCTTCTTCATGCCCACGCATTCTAAAGGTCATGCACTCAATAAAATAAGGTTTTTGATTATTGATGCAATAGTCTCTTACCCCTTTGATGGTATTGAATACCGTTAAAATATTATTACCATCAATGCGAATGCCTTCCATCCCATAGCCCTTGGCTTTGTCTACCAATTGCTCGCATTTGTATTGTTCGTTTACGGGGGTACTTAAACCGTATCCATTGTTTTCAATAATGAAGATGACCGGCAAGTTCCAAACTGCTGCGACGTTCAATGCTTCATGAAAATCACCTTCACTGGTGCCACCATCTCCTGAAAATGCAACAGAAGCTTTTGCTTCCTTTCTTAATGCATAAGCCAATGCAACACCATCGGCAATAGCTAACTGCGGGCCTAAATGAGAAATCATTCCGCAAATATGATAAGGCTTCGATCCAAAGTGAAAGCTTCGCTCCCTCCCTTTACTATACCCGTCTTTATTGCCCTGCCATTGTCTAAATAATTTATTCAAAGGCATTTGCCTGGAAGTGAATACGCCTAAATTTCTGTGCAGCGGCATAATCCATTCATCGTTGGCCATGGCCAATGTAGCGCCCACTGCAATGGCTTCCTGCCCAATCCCACTAAACCATTTACTGATTTTTCCTTGACGCAAGAGCACCAACATTTTTTCTTCAATCATGCGTGGCAACAACAAATTGCGATAGAGATAAATCAATTCTTCGTTGCTGAACTGTTCCCGATTAAAATCCATGGCTTTAGTACATTATTAGGCAATAAAGTTAACCCTATTTGTGGAGCTTCCCGAATGAAAAAGCCCCGAATTGCTTCGAGGCTTTCAATATAAAATTTGATAAAAATTAATCTCTGCTGCTGAGCTTGCTTAATAATTTAAGCATTTCAATGTACAACCAAACAATGGTGACCATTAAACCAAACGCACCATACCATTCCATGAATTTAGGCGCACCTCTTTCAGCACCTTGTTCAATCATATCAAAGTCCATGATTAGGTTTAATGCTGCAATAGCCACTACAAATAAGCTAATGCCAATGCTTAATAAACTACTGTCGTACATGAAACTTACGTTCACGCCAAACATGCGCAATACCATGGTAATTAAATAAAAGATACCAAT
>JBKBWE010000244.1:0-4503 GCA_046289145.1 Sediminibacterium sp. | reverse complement strand
TAGTGCAAATATCTTCAATTACAGACCGAATAAGTTCTTTATGAACACGGTCTAAATTAGAAAAAGGTTCGTCTAACAACAACAATTTGGGAAATGAAGTCAATTGCTTGGCCAATGCAATTCGTTGTTTTTCTCCACCAGATAATTCATCTGATTTACGCATCATCAAATGACTGATTCTACATACATCAAAAATTTGTTGAGCAGACCTTGCATCTAATTGATTGGTCATTTCAATTAACTCATGTACTTTATAATTGTTACGCAATTCAAAATGTTGCGACAAATAAGCAATTTTAGGATGACCCGGCAATAATTGTTCATCGGGGCCTAACACACGGATTCCTTCAAAATAAACATTGCCTTCATCTGGCTGGAGCAGTCCTGCGATTAATTTTAAAAAAGTAGATTTCCCTGATCCTGTTTCACCAGCAATTGCCACCCGCTCTCCTTCTTGCATAGAAAAATGCATAGGTTGAAGCACCGTATTTCCCCTTTCATATTTTGAAATAGCTTGTAAATCCAGAAAAAACATACCACAATTTACAAAATTGTACCTTCAATTACTAATTAAGATACCCCAATGTTTAGACACAGAATTGGCAAGAGAAGTTTAGAAACAAGTATTGCACTTGCATCTTTTCTCTCTTGTGTGGCAGGCATGGTTAATGTAGTCGGATTTTTAGCTATCCAAAAATTAACTACCAATGTGACTGGGCATTTTGCCTTTTTCATGGAAGAATTTGACCAACTAAGATTCTGGGACGGTCTTATTTATATTTATTATATTTTATTTTTTTTACTTGGGGCATTTGTATCAAATACGATTATTGAAATTGTATACAGAAAAAATAAAAGATATGCTTTTAGCATACCCATATTACTAGAAATAACTTTACTTATTTGCGCGGGGCTATTTTTAGCTCCTTTTATACATAGCCATCCAGACATAATTGCATTTATATTGTTATTCACCATGGGGCTACAAAATGCTTTGGTAACCAAAATATCCTCCGCTGTTATTAGAACAACTCATTTAACTGGATTATTTACCGATCTTGGCATTGAGCTTTCTCAACTATTTTTTTACAATACCCAAGAGCAAAAAAAACAACTAACCGATTCTATTAAACTAAGGTTTACTATTATTTTCTTCTTTTTTATAGGCGGTGTGATTGCTGGTTTATTCTACAATACATTCGCATTGAAAACCCTGATAATAGCAGCTGCAATTTTATTTGTGGGCTTACTATGGAAAAATATCAAACTTCTATTTTATGATTACCGAACAATTAAGAAATGAATTTTTAGTAAGGAAAGACCTTACTTTTTTAAACTTTGGATCCTTTGGAGCATGCCCAAAACCTATATTTGAAAAGTATCAACAATATCAACTTGAACTAGAACAAGAACCTGTTTTATTTATTGTTAAAACCGGACTAGATTATTTACAACAATCCAGAGAAGCCTTAAGTAAATTTTTAAATTGTTCTGCAGACGATTTAGTTTACTTAGTGAATCCCTCTCATGCAGTAAACCTTGTGGCTAAAAACTTTCCACTAAAAGCAGGTGATGAAGTATTAACTACCAATCTTGAATATGGAGCCTGTGATAGAACTTGGGAATACTATTGTGCACAAGCGGGTGCCCAATACAAAAAGCAACCAATCAGCATGCCCTTAACTACAAAAGAAGCATTCGTTGATGATTTTTTTAAAGAGGTAAACAATAGAACAAAACTAATTTTCATTAGCCATATTACCAGTTCAACAGGTTTAAGATTTCCAATAGAAGCAATTTGCGCCAAAGCAAAACAAATGGGCATACCCACTTTTATAGATGGCGCACATGGACCTGCTCAAGCTCCAATTGATTTGTCTTTATTGGGTGCAGATTTTTTTACAGGTGCTTGCCATAAATGGATGATGACCCCAAAAGGAAGCACTTTCCTTTACGTTAATAAAGCATATCAGCGAATATTAGACCCATTAGTAATTAGTTGGGGATTTAACAGCACTACTCCTTCCCATTCTTCATTCTTAGATTACCACCAAACACAAGGAACTAGAGACTTCTCCGCATTTTTGTGCATTCCAAAAGCCATTGAATTCATGAATCAATATAATTGGACAGCGGTTTCTTCTGAATGTAGAGATTTAGTAAAATCAAATGCAATGCGCTTTTGTGAGTTGGTCAACAGCCAACCACTGGCACCATTAAACGATGACTTTATTTTGCAACTATTCAGTATTCCAATCAAAACCAAGCATCCCATCCAATTAAAAAATTGCTTGTTTGATCAATACAAAATTGAAATACCCGTGATGCCGCATGGAGACCAAGTTTTCTTGAGGTATTCAATTCAAGCTTTTAATACACAAGCCCATTTAGACACCCTATTTGATGCGGTTTCAGACATTATTAAAACCACCAACTTAATTGAAATAGATTAAAGCGTACTGATGTATAAATCCTCTACTTTTTTACGAGCCCATGGTGTCTTTCGCAAAAAAGTAAGTGATGATTTAATGCTGGGATTATTTTTAAAACAATTGATATTAATCATTCTGGCAAGGTCTTCCCAACCAAAATGCTTTACTAAATAAGTAAGAATCCACTCCAAGGTTTTGCCATAGAGTGGATCATTGGATACAAAATTTTCAGACATACTGCAATTTAATCATTGTTCCTGGTTGTGCCAGTCCCATTTCTATTTCCTCTCCCATTATTGCTTGGTCTTGCTTCAGGAACAGTACTTTGAGGGGGATTAGGACGAACCACAGGACGACTTCCCTGATTAGGTGTGGAAGGTCTAGCTTCAGGCCTTTGACGATCAGGACCAGCAGGCCTAGTACTTGGTCGCTCTACCCTGTCTGGACCAGCAGGTCTATTTTCTGGTGTAGGTCTGGTTTCAGGTCTGGGTCTGGTTTCAGGTCTAGGTCTATTATTTACCTCAGGTCTTGAATAAGGGCGGTCTCTATCACTCCAATTGGGTCTACTAGTTGGACGTCGATCATTATTATTGGGTCTAGTACTAGGAACATCAACTGGACGCATATTCATTGGAACCCTATCCCTTGAAACCCTGTATCCTTCTTGTAAAGATTGAGGTCTTGAGTAGGTATTTCGGTAAAATCCTTGTTGATAACGATTAATGTATACTACCGACCTAGATCTCCATCCATTATTTCCATAATTCCAATTGTACCAATTTTTGTTTCTATAAAATGAGCTTCGAGAATAATTTCCAAAATAGATATTGATGAAATTATAATGGTATCCGTAATACCAATGCCAAGAGTATGGTCTCCAAGGTCTCCACCAACCAGGATATCTATTAAAGCCCCAAATAGAAATCCAAGGACGATAAGTGGGAACATATATATATTGTACAATTGGCCAGCTAGCTACTTCAACATAAGAAACAACTCTTCTTTCAGCTGGAATATATTCATCATCAAATTCTGAACGAAAACCTGGATTGGGGGTTCCCTCTTTGGCATAATTGGGTTCAATAATATAATCTTTACCGTATAAATCTTCGTCTCCTACTACTTGAATATATACTTGGTTATTTGATTCTTTTGTAACTACAAACACCGCAATATCTTGTTGTTCTTTGCTATTTATATCTACCCTTAAAGTAATGCTATGAACATCATCTTTAACTTTATCTATTACATTAATATAATCGATTTGGTCATCACCATCTAAGTCGAGGTTATTGATTTTTTGTTCGGGGTCATTAATTGCTTTCTCAAAATCTTCTAAGGTTTTAGATTCTTGAAAAACTTTAAGCGCAGCATATAAATTTAAATTATCGCCAGGCAAACCCAATTGTTTAGGTTGCTTAGACTGTGCTTGCAATTGTAAAGCAACTGCAATGAGGAAGACCAATAGTGTAATAGTCTTTTTCATAATTATCCATTTAAGCTATATAAAACAAATTACATGCCAGCTATATGGTGGTTTAAGAAAATTGGCATTTATTTGCGGTTCATGAGTTTACACATCGCATCATTAAATTCAGGCTCTAACGGCAATTGCTATTATATTGGCAATAGTAATGATGCAGTTTTGGTAGATATTGGTCTTTCATTAAGGGAAACAGAGATCAGGATGAAACACCTGAATTTATCGGTAGAAAAAATAAGGGCCATTTTTATATCGCACGAACATACCGACCATATTAAGGGACTTTCTACTTTTGCTAATAAATACAAAATCCCCATTTACATAACTCCCGAAACAGCAAAAGGGGGGCCAAAGTTGATCAAGCACTTGTCTAATAGTTTTGAAGCAAACCAGCCTATTTATATAGGGAAAACAACCAATAAGAGTGCAGATGATTGTTTGGCTGTAACCCCTTTTATTAAGGAACACGATGCTGCAGACCCGCATAGTTTTATCATAAGTTACCAAGGAATTCATGTAGGAGTAATAACCGATATTGGTATTTCTTGTAATAATGTAACCCATTATTTTCAACAATGCCATGCTGCT
>JBKBWE010000243.1:0-4525 GCA_046289145.1 Sediminibacterium sp. | reverse complement strand
TCAAATGAAATGTCTTTGGTTTTTGCAATATGACCAATGAATCCACCAGCAAAAGTATCACCAGCACCAGTTGGATCAAATACTTCTTCTAGAGGCAATGCAGGTGCAAAGAATACTTTGTTGCCGTGGAATAATAATGCACCGTGTTCCCCTTTCTTAATAATTAAATACTTAGGACCCATTTGCATAATTTTCGCAGCTGCTTTCACTAATGAATATTCACCACTTAACTCACGTGCTTCGCTATCATTCACCATCAATAAATCTACCATTGCTAATGTTTGCTTTAGATCGTCCATCGCAATTTCCATCCAGAAATTCATGGTGTCCATTACAATTAACTTTGGTCTAGTTTTTAATTGCTGAATTACACTTCTTTGTACGGAGGGAGCAAGGTTGCCGAGCATTAAAAACTCACAATCTTGATAGCTCTCAGGAACTACAGGCTCAAAACTTCCCAAAACATTTAATTGTGTATCTAAAGTATCGCGAGTGTTCATGTCCATATGGTAACGACCACTCCAAAAAAAGGTCTTCTCGTCTTTTTTTATTTGAACTCCTTCTAAGTCTACTCCTCGCTCAGTAAGAATGTCTAGCTCTGCTTGAGGAAAATCTCCCCCTACTACAGAAATTTGCTTAACAGGTGTATAATTAGAAGCGCACCAGGCTATATAAGTTCCAGCACCACCAATAATTTTATCACTTTTCCCAAAGGGAGTTTCAATGGCATCAAAAGCCATAGATCCAACAACTACTAAAGACATAAATTAATTTTATGATAAGGCAGCGAAATTAATGGTTTATCGGATAACCCAAGTCAAATGCAATAAAAGCATAAAAAAACTAACAAAACTAGATTAATGATTGATTTTTTTTGCTAACACATGTTAGTATATTATCTTCGTTCCATGGCCAGAATAAAAATTGAAAAGAACAGTAGCAGAAAAGACGTTATTGTTAGCAAAGCTGCTTCATTATTTAGAGAAAAGGGGTTTAAAGCAGCCAGCATGCGCGACTTAGCGGAAGCTGTTGGAGTAGAAGCAGCTAGTTTGTATAATCATATTAAATCAAAAACAGAGCTATTGCATGAACTTTGTTTTGGAGTGGCCAATCGTTTCATGCAACATATGGATGAAGTAGAGTCTAAAAAAACAAACTCAATTGCAAAAGTGGAAGAGCTGGTTCGTTTTCATATAAATGAAATGGTAAACCATTACGAAGAAGTCTATGTAAGTGATAGAGAATGGAAGCATCTATCTGATCCATATTTATCCAATTTTCAAAATCAACGAAGAATGTATCGTAAAAGATTTGCTGCGATCATTGAAACGGGTATTCGAAACAAAGAAATTAAATTGATAGACGCTCCTACTGCAGTGTTGATTATACTACATGCCATCAGTGGAATTGAAAGTTGGCATAGATCAACTCAAAAAATTAATGCAGAAGAATTAACTAATAATATGATTACCATTTTAGTGGGAGGATTAAAGAATGTCTAAGTTTGAAACAGTATATGTTAAAGAAGTAAAGCGCGAAACCGCAGACTGTGTATCTATTGCATTTGATGTTCCAGTAACAGCAAAATCAACTTTCGCATTTAAGCAGGGTCAATATATTACGCTTAAAACAACCATTAATGGCGAAGAAGTTAGAAGGTCTTATTCAATTTGTAGTAGCCCATTAGATAATGAATTAAGGGTTGCTGTGAAGAAAGTTCCAGGGGGAGTTTTCTCTACCTGGGCCAATGAAGAATTGAAAGCTGGGACTGAGCTAGAACTAATGCCGCCAATGGGTAAGTTCTATACTGAACTAGATGCCAATTCTAAAAAACAGTATGTTGCTTTTGCATCTGGTAGTGGCATTACACCCATTTTATCCATAGTCAAAACAACTCTTTTAACCGAACCCTTTAGCCGCTTCACGTTGGTTTATGGAAATAGGAATAGGCATAGCATTATATTTAAAGAAGCTTTAGAATCGCTCAAAAATAAATTCATGGGCCGATTCAGTATTGTATATATTTTATCTAGAGAAAAAACAGATGCCCCCATTCATTTTGGAAGGATTGATCATGATAAGTTTCAACAACTCTGCAACAATATTTTAAATCCTAGCAATATTGATGAATACTTTTTGTGTGGCCCCGAAGAAATGATTTTTGGTGTTAAAAAAGCGTTAGAAGAAAGCGGTGTAGACAACAAAAAAATTCATTTTGAATTATTTACTACAGGTGCTAAAGTTAAAAAAGCAAGTAATAATAATTCGAATAGTAAACAAGAAGTCAAGAGCCATATCAAGGTAAAGCAAGACGGTGTAACATTTGAATTTGATTTAGGGTTTGAAGGAGAAAGTATACTAGACGCTGCTTTAAAACATGGAGCAGATTTACCCTTTGCCTGTAAAGGTGGAGTATGCTGTACTTGCAAAGCTAAATTAATAGAAGGTGAAGTTGATATGGATGTGAATTATGGATTAGAACAGGAAGAAATTGAACATGGTTTTATTCTGACTTGTCAATCTCATCCACGAACAGAAAATGTATTAATTGATTTTGACGTTAAATAACCAATATATGGAAAAGGATTTAGAGCAAATCTTTCAAGACAAGATTGACCGTGAAGTAAGAATTGAGCCAAAAGACTGGATGCCAGAAAAATATAGGCAAACATTAATCAGACAGATTAGTCAACATGCTCATAGTGAAATCATTGGTATGTTACCGGAAGGTAATTGGATTACCAGGGCCCCATCATTGCGCAGGAAAGCCATTTTATTGGCAAAAGTACAAGACGAAGCAGGGCATGGGTTATACTTATACAGTGCTGCTGAAACTTTGGGCATTAGCAGAGATCAGATGTACGATCAATTACATACTGGCAAAGCTAAATACTCTTCCATCTTTAATTACCCTACACTTAGTTGGGCAGATATGGGTGTAGTAGGTTGGTTGGTAGATGGTGCAGCTATCATGAACCAAGTGCCTTTATGCAGAAGCAGTTTTGGACCTTATGCAAGAGCAATGGTTCGCGTTTGTAAAGAAGAAAGTTTTCATCAACGCCAAGGATTCGAAATACTCTATGTGTTAAGTAAGGGAACTGAAGCGCAGCGTAAAATGGCACAAGACGCCATCAACAGATGGTGGTGGCCTAGTTTAATGATGTTTGGTCCTAAAGACGACGAAAGCCCAAACACCATTCAAAGTATGAAATGGAAAATCAAACGTTTCAGCAACGACGAACTCAGACAAAAATTTGTAGACGTATGCGCTGAACAAGTAAAAGTATTAGGCTTTACACTGCCCGATAAAGATTTAAAATGGAATGAAGAAAGCCGTCATTACGATTTTGGTGCAATTAATTGGGATGAGTTCTGGCAAGTAGTGCAAGGCAATGGACCATGCAATAAAGAACGTTTAGATGCACGTAAAAAAGCATGGGAAGAAGGTGCTTGGGTAAGAGATGCTGCATTAGCATACGCCAACAAAAAAGCCAAACAAAAACAAGCTGCTGCTTAATTTTAAAACGAATCAATATGAGCTTTCAAATAAATAAACTTTATTACGGCGACTACGGCGAAAGCAAAAACGGAGCTGCCGATATTTCTACCAATCAAACCAACGCTGCTGAATGGCCTTTATGGGAAGTATTCATCAGAAGCAAACAAGGACTTGATCATAAACATGCAGGAAGCTTGCACGCTGCAGATGCAGCAATGGCTATTGAGAATGCCAGAGATGTTTACACCAGAAGAATGGAAGGTGTAAGTATTTGGGTGGTAGAGAGCAAATATATTCATGCAAGCAATCCTGATGAAGCAGGATCTTTATACGATCCAGCTAATGATAAAGCATACAGACATCCCACATTTTATGATTTACCAGAAGAAGTAAAATATATGTAATGGCGACTATGAAAAACGAGATTGATTTTTTACTTCATTTAGCAGATAATGCACTGATCATTGGACACCGCAATAGTGAATGGTGTGGTCATGGACCTATTTTAGAACAAGATATTGCCATCACTAATATTGCACTAGACTATATTGGCCAAGCAAGAAACTTTTATCAGCATGCAGCTGCATTAATCAACCAAGAACCAGCAAGCTTTGGCGCAACCCAAACTGGAAATGATATTGTTTTACCAGCAACCGAAGATAGTTTGGCTTATTTAAGAGATGTGCGCGAGTTCAAGAATTTACTCATTACCGAAATACCAAATGGAGATTGGGCACAAACCACACTCCGATTGTTTTTACTCAGTGCATTTCAATTGCAATTGTATACACAACTATTACAACATTCAGATGCGCAAGTGGCAGCAATTGCAGAAAAATCAATTAAAGAAGTTAGCTATCATGTAAAATGGAGTCAAGATTGGGTACTAAGATTGGGTGATGGAACAGAAGAGAGTAAACAAAAAATACAAGCGGCTATTGAAGCAATTTGGGCTTATACAGGTGAGCTTTTTATACAACCCGAATATGCTACTGCAGCCTGTTTAAATTATGCAGCTATTCAAAC
>JBKBWE010000242.1:0-4572 GCA_046289145.1 Sediminibacterium sp. | reverse complement strand
CTTCAATAGAAACAGAGCTAAAGTTAAAGCTTTTGAATTTCCACTTTGAATCATTTGAATTTAGTTTAAATCTTACTCCAGAGTAATGAGCAATTCCATTATATCTTACATAAAAACTATTAAATCCAAATTTTGCAGAGCCGAATTTCCAGGTCTTTGTGATTGCTTCTTCAATTTTTCCATCGTTTAGAATGGTTAATGCTCCAGGGATACCGTCAACAACCTCATTTACATAAATTTCTTGAAAACTAGACAGTATATCATCTGCTTCTTCTTCAGAGTAGTTACAAGTAGATTGATTTAATGAAGTAGTTTGACTATTCCCATTACCGCCACAATTCCCAGTTGAAAATATGTATTCTTCATATAATATTTCATTTGTATCCTCATCATAAACAATCCAATACCACTCAATACATTCGTTTTCTTCTGGATCAACTACTCTTTTTGGTTCAATAATACTTAGATCAGAACTGTTAGTTAGTTGGTTTTGTGGTTTATTTTGTTTTTTTATCTTTTTTAATAATTTCTTCACAACACTCTTGCCTGATTTAGTTTTTTCCCAACCTATAATAGGTTTATTGTTAATATCCCACTTTTCTATTTTTTCTCCAATATTTAAATTTTTCGTTAATATAAAATGAATCATAGACTTTAGTGATATTTCAGTTTTATAAAATTCGGCAACATAGCTTTTAGTATTTTGCTTTTTTAGTTTAATATAATTAAATGAATTTGTTTCATTTTTGACTAGTTTAATAATTATTTCATTCTCATCACCCAAACCTTTAACTAAGCTAGCATTTGAATAGTCCAACAAATTAGCTACAGTAGAGTAAGTTTCCTTTGTTTTGGTGTCAACTAGTTTATTTTCATTTAAACTTTTCAACCACATTGTTATTTCAAACCGAAAATCAATTTTAGTGATTTCAGATTTGTTTTTAGTATTAATCTCAATATCTTGAGTACTCTTATTACATGCAGAATTAATAATTATTAAAATTAGTGTGAGTTGTAAAAATATCTTTTTCATAATTTCTTTTTACAAGATTAGCTGTTTATGCGTGCATAAAAAACCGTCTTTTCACTGTTTTTTATTTAGACTATATAAACTATAAGGATGTAAAAAATTAGAGGAGAAGTGAAATAAGGAAAAGATCTTATGACTAATGTGAGGAATCGATATACAATTGATAGGTAACTTATTTCCTTGTTAATCTAAATAGGCATAACTAAATGTTTAAGTGAGTATAATACCTGTTCATGATAGATATATCGGCAATGGACTTAAGTATATTACTGTCCAAGATCATCTTGCCACCCAGCATAAGTATGCAGCTGATTGGAATCCCTAGAAATTCATGTCTACCGCTAGTGCAATTGGAGAAATTGTAGCAGCATATAAAGCCAAAATACTAGCAAGAGAAGTTTAACCAGAACATAGTTATAAATCCTGATGATAATTCATAAAGCATTGCAATAAAAAACTTGAAAAAAGGCTAAATTCACTTGGTCATAATCTTACCGTTGATGGTTGGGCTGGTGTAAAAAGGCCGAAAGACCTTAAGCATTTAGCTGGATGGATTGCAAACAGAATCGACCCTTTCAAGCTTAAAACCGAACTGTTTTTTAAAGATGTAAACTGCTTATAAAAACTATTAATATGAAAAAAGTCGGGATCATTTTATTTTGTGTATTTATTGTTCCCACGTTTTCTTATTATAACTATGACACTACTGACTTTTCAGGTGAGTGGGATTTCGAAGGCACAGATACAGATTTCAGCCTCACGATAATCCAGAATGGAACGGCCATATCTGGAACACATTGCTCTGTCCTTTACGGAGGGAAAAAGATTGATTGTTCCATTGACGAGTCCGACCCTCCTTCAGTAACAGGCACAGCTTCAGATGATGATTCAGTCATTGTAATTTTTAAGTCTACCGTTGCTGACAAGGTTGGGCAGGCAACAATCAAACGAATCAGTGCAACCCAAATTACATGGAACATCACGCAAGAACCGGAAGGTGAGTATTTTATTCCCAAGTCTGCAACCCTTACCAAACAGTAATACATAGGGAGCAAACTGGTTGAGTATACGTGCTGATTCTGCTTGATACAGTCCCCTTGTCCATTCGTTTCTTTTTGATGTGTTCACTAAGTGTAACTGGTTGATCTGGATAGTCTTGTGAAGTGGGATAAGTAAATCGTTATTTAAACAAAGTGTCTGGCCCCTTATTAGATCGAATTGATTTGCAAGAGCCATTCAAGTAGACCGCGAACAAATTAGTTTTGATCATTTTGCCGAAGCAGTTCGATATAGATGTTTAGATAAAGAGAGGTGGGGAACAACGAATACAACAAAAAAGAATTGATGACTAATGTTAAGTAGAAGAATCTATGTAATCAATCTTTTGCAGTTTCAGCTAGTACAATTAAGTATATTGTAGTGTTTGGAAAATAATATAGTGCTTATGAAAAATCTTTCATTGGTTGTGTATTTTATACTAGTACTTGCTATTTTCTGTAACTGCAAAAGTGCTCACCGAATCGCCACTACTGGTGAAGCGGTTGAACATGTGACCACATTTTGGAAAAGAGCTAACAATATTGATACCCCATATCTCTGTATTACACAAAAAGCTTGGTATCAAGATAGCATAGGTATTGCTCAAATTTGTAGTATAAATTTCGTTACCATTGATAATGTACAATCCGTCAATATTGCAACTATAGGATATCGTTTTATCAATTTGAAAAAGAAGTGGGCGTATGAATACAACAGTTTATCAGACACTGCTTTAATGGAGCGAAAATATAGATATGCCGATACTACGCATTTTACGGGAGGTTGGAATTTTGTAAATCGTATCTCTCCTCCAGTGGATAGTTTTAGTCTTTTACCTGATACTACTATCGGAGCAATAATATACAAACAAGCGAATGCTAGTTTACTTTTAAATAAAACGAGATACAAAGGCATTTTCTTATTTCGCTGTGATATAAAAAAGACAGATTTCCATATTAACACTGTCATAAGTAATCAAATGGGTTGCCCGCTTGTTTTTTTACGCTTATATCCAGAAAAAAATCCACACGCAAGATCTGATGAAGAAATAAAACTTGTTTCCAATCATTTTCCAGACTCGATAGTCAAAGTGTTTGCTGCATGGAAAAGAAACCAAATACGCTATCCAGTTGAGTAGACTATTACAAAATTTCTTTTGCTGCACGCTCCCCACTTCTAACAGCGCCTTCCATATAACCATTGAATTGAGTACTGGTTTCTGTACCTGCCCAATGGATGCGTTGGAATGGAGTTGCTAGTGATGTTTGCAATTGAGTAATTGCGCCTGGAGGAAACATACCGGCATAACATCCTTTCGTAAAAGGTTCTTCGGTAAAACTTTTATCGGTATAGTATTCAATGTTAGCGGCTTCGGGTCCAAACATTTTTACAAATCCTTCTTTCACTATTTCTTTTCTGGTTGCTTGATTATGCTGCATCAACTGTTTGGCTTTCTCGGCCAAACTAAATCCCATCAAAATTCCTTTACTGCCATTGAATGGAGAATTATCGAATACTACACTGGTCAATTCATCAGGAGCTGCTACCAATCCATTTTTAAATTGTTTTCTCCAAAATGGGCTTGGATACACAGCATAGCATTTTACCACAGTTCCCATAAAACTGGCTTTCATCAATTGCCATTGTATTGTTGGAACTGCAGGGGTATAATTGATTTCAGTGGATACCGCTTGGGGTACCGCTACAATACAATGCGCACCAGTATAACTAAACCCATCTCCAGTCACTGTTACACCTTCTTCATCTTGGTGTATATGCGTCACCACTTTTTCATAGTGAATGGAATTGCCCAATGCTGTAGCTATTTTAATGCAAATGCTTTGTGCGCCTCCTTTAATTCGATCTTGTTGGGCACCTTTGTTTACATTCATTAAAAAATCAAAATTGGTATTGCTCTTAATGTAAAACAGTGCGTGCAGAAAAGATATATTGGATGCATCGGTTGCAAAAATGGCTTCTGTTGCCACTGCAAACATTTTTTTAGCTGTTTCGCTTTTCATTTGGCTATTCATCCAATCTTGCAAGCTCATAGCATCCCATTTGGCTGCATGGGGTGATTGATGTGGATGTTCTAGATCAATGGTTTTTGCTAGTTTATTTATTTTGCTAATGGCTCTGTCTAAACTAATTAATGCTAAAAAAGGTAAGGGTGGAATAATGCCTTTATAATGTTTGAGTTTTCCATTCAATAACAAACTACTCTTTCCACTTTCATAAGTGCTGAATGTATCTATGCCAAATTCGGCGGCCAGTTGATACATTCTTTCATGCCCAGGACCTATCCACTGGCCGCCTAAATCGGTGTATTCTTGGTCACTAAAATATTCGGTTAAAATTCTGCCACCGCATCTATTGCGGGCTTCTAATAAAAGAATGTTTTTTCCTGCTTTTTGTAAAGCCAAGCCAGCAGCTAATCCTGCATACCCTGCACCTATTACAATGGTATCGTATTGCATGAATCTATTGTAACCATTGATTTACAA
>JBKBWE010000241.1:0-4580 GCA_046289145.1 Sediminibacterium sp. | reverse complement strand
AAGAGACCAACGATCCTTCTTTAAAGACATTAAAATTGCTTACAGGGAAAATTGGGTGTTGCAGCATACTCGAGCATTGGATGCCTGTTATATGCGAGCTCCCTTTTATGAATTTTACCGCGACAACCTTTTTTCTATTTTAACCAGCCAAGAAGAATATTTGATGGATTTAGACCGAAAGCTCATTCAATGGGTACTTAACATGTTGAGAGCAAATTTGACTATTTCATTTACTACAAGTTACCAGAAAGAGCAAACAGCTGATTTTCAAGATGGCAGAAACCAGCTTTTACCTAATCAGGCAGTTCTTATTCAAGACCAGGTTCATTATGCTCAAGTGTTTGAAGATCGCATAGGATTTCAACCCAATATGAGCATATTGGATTTGTTATTTTGCAATGGTCCCTCTTCTGCTAGTCTATTGAAAGACAGCAATAGCCGATTTTAGCGTGTCTATAGTGGAAATTTGCGGTTTATGAAGTATTATTGTTAACCAATTGATGATTTGAGAAAGCCCCCCGAACTGATGAAGAAATGTAGTTTGCTGCTATTGCTGTTTTTTGTTCCAATATCTTTATTGATTGCACAGGATTTTTCTAATAGAGGGAAAGATTTTTGGCTGGCCTATCCCGCTCATATTGATGGAACTAATTCAAGAATGGCATTATATATTTCAGCAACGGAAAATACAACTGGACAAATTGAATTAGATGGTAAAACCATACCATTTACAGTAACTGCTAACCAAGCAACCACCATACAAATACCACCTACTTTTTATTTAGTCCATAATGCACAGGCTGATGGAATTAATGCAGCAAAGGGTATTCATATTACTTCATTAAAGCCAATTGTGGTTTATTCGCATATTTTAAATGCGGCAAGGTCTGGATCTACCTTGGTATTCCCAACCAATGTATTGGGTAAGGAATATATTGCTTTGAGTTTTACTCAGTATGTTCAAAATTTTAATAATACTAATCAACCAGGGCGAAGCCAGATTACAGTTGTTGCTACGGAAGACAATACTACAGTAGAATTTAATCTGAAAGCAAATAGTTACAGTGCCCCTGCTAGAGTTGCTGGCGAAGCATATACTATTTCCTTGAATAAAGGAGATGTATATCAAGTTCAGTCATTATATGATTTAACTGGCTCAAGCATCAGGAGTATCTCAACAACTGGGTCTACATGCAAACCTATTGCTGTTTTTACAGGTTCTACATGGACAGGTTTTTGTTCGCCTACCATCACATCTGGAAGTGGGGCCGACAACTTATTTCAGCAAGTTTTCCCTTCCAATGCATGGGGTAGAAATTATATTACGGCTCCATTTGCAAGAAAGCTGTCAGATATATATAGGATTATTGTAAAAGACCCTACTACGGTAGTAAATTTAAATGGTACAGTAATTAATGCTGCAACTTTAAAGCAAAACAGTTATTATGATTTTGTGAGTTCCCAACCCAATATAATTACAGCAGACAAGCCCATATTGGTAGTGCAATACATGACTTCTCAAAGTTGTGATAATAGTAATATAGGTGATCCAGAAATGGTTACCATCAACCCGCTAGAACAAACAATCAATAATGTTTCAGTGGTGTCCGCTCGAAGAGATTTAACGCCACCCAACACCAATATAACGAGCCATTATTTGAATGTGTTGATGAAAACGGCTAATACCGCAAGTTTAAAAATAGATGGTGCAGCGCCTACTTCTCCTTGGGTTCCCATACCCAATTCAGTTTATTCTTATTTAAGAGAGGATGTAACTGTAAGCACTCAAACAAATCCAAGTCATAATATTCAAGCGGATAGTGGTTTTATTGCAATTGCCTATGGGATGGGCAATGTGGAAAGCTATGGCTATAATGCAGGAACTAATATTGTAGACTTAAATCCTCCAGTTACTATACAAAACCAATTCCCGAATGTTGCTACTGTCAATTATTCAGCAACTTGTGTAAATACTACTTTTAATCTTAGGTTGGCATTAAGTTACCAGCCTACTAAAATTGTATTAGACTTTTTAGGCGCAACCACTTTAACAGGGCCGCCTATCAGTACATTTAATCCAAGCAATTTTGATTCAACCTATGTTTCCAATGGCAAAACTTTCTATGTGTATAAAATACCTCAGACCTACACATTTACATCTGCGGGTACTTATCCAATTAAGTTCACTACCACTTCAGTGCTTCCTCAATCGGATGGTTGCAGTAATACTAATGAGCAAGAGATAACTGATAATATTATAGTGAATGATGCGCCAATTGCTGATTTTTTGGTCAGCACCATCGATACGGGGTGTGTAATTGCACCCATTCAATTTACGGATTTGTCAACAGGGTCGGGTAGGTCTATTGTTGCATGGAATTGGGAATTAGGAGACGGGGCTATAACAACCACTCAAAGTCCTACTAAAACTTATGCGAGTGCTGGTAATTATACTGCTAAGCTCACTGCCATTACCGACTTTGGTTGTGTTGCGTCTAAAACAGTTCCAATCAATTTATCCAATAAGCCAGTTGCTTCATTTACGGTGCCTGCAATTACTTGTATAAACAGTGCCATTAATTTCACGGATGCTTCAACCATTGTTCCAGGTACAGCTAATAATACCATTACAGAATGGAAATGGAATTTGGATAATGGGGCGGGGGTTGTTACGCAAACGGCTGGTACGCCCCAATCATATACTTATACTACATGGGGAAATAAGGACGTGTATTTAAATGTGGTTTCAAATTCTGGATGTATCAGTGATACTTTTCGATTGCCAGGTGGTTTTAAAGCAAATCCATTACCAGTAGTTGGATTTATTTTACCCGAAGTTTGTTTGAATGATGCTACGGCAACATTTACCGATACTTCTAGCATTGCTGATGGCACTGAAGTGGGCTTTAATTATTTATGGAAATTTGATGACGGAGTGTCCACAATAGACCCTACCAAAAGACCTGTTCCTCTAGAATTACCAACGAATTCTAAAACTGCTTTAACTAGTTATAAAACATTTGGCAACTATACCGTCTCTTTACAAGTCACTTCAAGTAATGGCTGTATTGCCACTGATAATAAATCATTTACGGTAAATGGAAGTACACCAATTCCAAAATTCGAAGTGGCGAATTTATTGAATGGGATTCCGCTTTGTACCAATGACTCAATCAAAATCATTAATCAATCTACAGTTGATTTTGGTGATGTAACTAAGTTGGAAGTAGTATGGGATTTGCTTGGAGCTCCTACCTCAACCGTAATTGATCAAGCTCCATCATTGAATAAACAATACAGCATCCGTTACGGAATACCAACCACCCCTCTAACTCCAGCATCCAAGGATTATTCAGTTAGCATTAAAGCCTATTCTGGTCAAGCAGAATCATGTTCTAGAACACTTACTAAAATTGTTACGGTTACTTACGCACCTGCTGTAACATTTACTGATATCCGAGATATATGTTACGATGCAACCCCTCGTTTAATTACACAGGGCGCTTATATTTCTGCTTTAGATGTAACAACATCTTACTCAGGAAAAGGTATTAGTGCTGCTGGTTTATTAAATCCTATCACTACTGGAGTAGGGAACGACACACTAAAGTATTTTGTTCAAAATAGTGCAGGTTGTAAAGACTCTGCCTTTCAGCCCATTACGGTTTGGCCATCGCCAGTAGCTAAATGGGGCATTGCTGATCCCGCTTGCGAAAAAAATAATTTAGTATTTACAGATAGTTCAATTGCTAACTTCAGCAATATTGCACAATGGAACTGGAATTTTGGAGATGGTAAATCAGCAACTAGAACCAATGCAACTGCATTTACACATGTTTATGATACTGCACAAACTTATACCACTTCTTTACAAGTAGTAACGGATAGTGGTTGCGTAAGCACGTCTAATCAACAAATTATTCGGATCAATCATTTGCCCAAGCCTGCATTTAGTTTGCCTGAAATTTGTTTGCCAGATGGAAGGGGTACTTTCATTAATCAAAGTACCATTGCAGATGGATCAGATGGGTTGTTTAGTTATGTTTGGAATTTTGGAGATCCCAATGATCCAAGTTCGTCTACATTAAAGCAGCCTACCCATAAATACACGGCAGTTGGTCCTAATAGTGTTCAATTAAAAATTACTACCAAAGATGGATGCGTGGATTCATTAACCCAAGTATTGAATACCATTTATCCTTGGCCAAGAGCTGCTTTTTCTGCTACCCCAACTGAAGTTTGTCAAGGCGATCCCATTCAATTTACCGATTTAGGGAATGGTATCACCAGTGCTCCAGTAAGATGGGAATGGAACCTTGGAGGAGGTAATACGTCTACTTTGCAAAATCCGAGCAAAGTATTTACCGATTCTGGAAGCTATACCATCAGTTATTATTTCTATAATTCACAAGGTTGTGTAAGTGATACCGTTAGCCAAACGGTGGTTGTTCATCCATATCCAATTTTAGAATTAGGTCCAAATATTGTAGTACTAGAAGGTGGTACAAAAGCATTGAAGCCTCAATTTGTATATGGCACCAATTTGAATTACCAATGGACACCGCCTTTGTATTTAAATA
>JBKBWE010000240.1:0-4582 GCA_046289145.1 Sediminibacterium sp. | reverse complement strand
GGCTTAAATTTCAAAGTAGCTAAAGTGCTGAACAATCTTTCCAGGTGCAACTGTTCTAATTGTATTTTCCCGCTGAACCATTTCATGGTTTCAAAGAAACCATCCCCATACCTAAAAGAACGGTTATTGGGTGAAATCAGCAGCTTGTCTTGCTTCAAAAATTTTCCATCACTAAAAAGAAATTGTGGAACTACCATTTAACAAAGATAGATTGAAGCTAAATTTGTACTATGAAAATTTCTGAAATCACAAAATCGCTTGAAAGCTTTGCTCCACTTGCGTATCAAGAGTCTTACGACAATGCGGGCTTACTAACCGGATCAGCCAGTTGGGAATGCAGCGGTGTAGTATGTGCTTTAGATTCAACCCTTGCTGTTTTGGAAGAAGCCAAAGCTGCGGGGGCTAATTTGGTAGTAGCCCATCATCCAATTCTGTTTAAAGGCATTACTAAAATCAATGGAAAAAACTACGTAGAAGAAGCGTTGATATATGCTATCAAAAATGATATTGCCATCTATGCCATACATACCAATTTAGACAATGTTTGGGGTGGTGTGAACAGTGTGATTGCACAAAAAATGGGTTTAACCAATTGCAACATATTACAACCCAAAAAATCCATATTAACCAAGCTAGTGACTTTTGTACCAACACCACAACGATTGCAAGTTCAAGAAGCATTGTTTGCAGCAGGGGCAGGTAATATTGGTGAGTATAGTGAAACCAGTTTTAGTTCCGGGGGGATTGGAAGCTTCCGCGGATCGGCCTTGTCTAACCCAACCATTGGCACTCCAGGGGTGCGAGAGCAGGTGGAGGAAACCCGCATTGAAGTCATTTTACCCAATTATTTAGAGCAGCATATAGTAGCTGCTTTAAAAGAAGCCCACCCCTACGAGGAAGTAGCATACGACTTAATTCCCTTGAACAATTTGAATCAACAAGTGGGGTCTGGCATGGTAGGACAGCTACAATCCCCTATGGAAGAAAAAGCCTTTTTAAGCCTATTAACTACCCAATTTGGCCTAAAATTGGTAAAACATACCCCTTTATTGGGCAAAAAAGTGCAAAAAATAGCGATTTGCGGGGGTGCTGGTAGTTTTCTAATAAAAGACGCTATTGCCGCTGGTGCCGACTTTTTTGTGACTGCCGACATTAAATACCATGAGTTTTTCGACGCCAATAACCAGCTGGTGGTGGCCGATATAGGGCACTGGGAAAGTGAACAATACACGATTGAGCTGCTTTTTTCGCTAATAACCAGCAAATTCCCTAACTTTGCCGTCCTTAAAACAACAGTTCAGACAAATCCTGTACGTTATTTTTTGGGATAAACTTTATAATTACCAACACGATATGGCATCTGTAAAAGATTTCTCCGTTGAAGAAAAACTAGTAAACCTATTACGTTTACAAAAAATTGACAGCAAACTAGATGAGATTCAGGTATTAAAGGGAGAACTTCCAATGGAAGTAAGCGACCTTGAAGATGAAATACAAGGCTTATCTGCACGTCAGACTCGTATTGAAGAAGAAATTAATGGTATTGGCGAATTTATTGAAGGAAAGAAAAATGCCATCAAAGAAAGCGAAGCCTTAATTGCAAAGTACGAGAAGCAAAGTGAGAACGTTAAGAACAACCGTGAGTTCGAAGCAATCAATAAAGAAGTAGAAATGCAACAGTTAGAGGTTAAACTCTGCGAAAAGCATATCCGCGATGCAAACGAAGAATTGGCAGAAAAAGTGAAGCAATTAGAAAATGCCAAGAAAATGGTTGCAGTTAAAGAAGGCGTTTTGAACCACAAAAAAGGTGAATTAGAAAAAATCATTGCAGATACAGTAAAAGAAGAAACTGAATTGAATGGTTTCAGCGCAGACGCAAGAGCACATATTGACGAGCGTTTAATTTACAGTTACGATAGAATCAGAACCAGTTACAGAAACGGTTTAGCAGTAGTTGCTGTTGAGCGTGATGCTTGTGGCGGATGTTTCAACTCTATTCCACCTCAGCGCCAGAGTGAGATTCGTTTACACAAAAAAATCATCGTTTGCGAAAACTGCGGACGTATTTTAGTAGACGCAGATTTGAATGATAGCGTTGATGTAAAATAAATAAACGCTTTTAACATACTCAAGGGCAGTCGTTTGGCTGCCCTTTCTTATTTTTAGGCCGTGAGTAAAATTGCCAGCATCATACTTATTTTTTTGTGCAGCTCATTCAATGGGTGGGCACAAACTAAATTTGATTTTAATGCTAGTTGCTTTCAAGCTTATCAAGAAATAGGGAAACTAAAAACCAAAACAGGCCAATTACAAATTCAAAAGTTGCAATTGCAGCAACCCGATAATTTGGTTCCTATTTTACTTGAAAATTATATTGATTTTTATACGCTATTTTTTAACGAAGACCCTGCAGAATACACGTTACTATTCCCTCAATTTCAGGAAAGATTGAACTTAGTAGAAAAGGGCAATAAACAATCCCCATTCTACTTATACAGCCAAGCCGTCATTCGTATTCATAGGGCAACAGTTCAAATTAAATTTGGAAATTTTTGGGACGCAGGTTGGGATTGTAGAAAGGCATTTATTTTATTAAAAGAGAATAAGAAAAAGTTCCCCCAGTTTAGCCCCAACGATTTATGGTTTGGTGCACTAGAAGCGGCTATTGGAACTGTTCCAAAGGGATATAAATGGTTAACCAGCTTATTGGGAATGCGTGGATCCGTTGCACAAGGCATGAAAAAAGTACGCAACTTCACTTATAGTAACGATCCTTGGGCAAAACAGTTTTTTAATGAATCGGCATTTGTGTATACCTATTTACTTTTTTATTTAGAAAATGAAAAAGAAGCTGCATTAGCATTCATTAATCAAAAGAAATTAGACCTCGTAAATAATCATCTACATGCATTTATGGCTGCTAATCTTTCTTTAAACAATAAGGAAGTAGAGTTATGTAAAAACGTCGTAAATAATCGGAACAAATCGGATGAGTATTTGCAATTGCCCATTTGGGATTTTTTAATGGGATATGCAAAAATGTTTCATCTAGAAATTCCCGAAGCCACTCAACATTTTGAACAGTATACCAAAAAGTTTAAAGGAAAGTTTTATGTAAAAGATGTGTACCAAAAAATTAGTTGGTGCTATTATTTACAAGGGAATATGCAACAAGCCAATATCAATAGACAGCTAGCCATTGTTAAAGGGGCTACTTATTCTGATGCAGACAAAACCGCACTCAAAGACGCCAAAGGAAAAAGTTGGCCCAATACTATTTTATTAAAAGCAAGGTTGTTAAACGATGGTGGGTACCATGTGGAAGCTTTAAAACAATTAGCAGGTAAATCTTTGATCGACTTTAGTAAAGAGGAAGAAAGCCTTGAATTTGTTTATAGAGTAGCCCGCATTTACGACGATTTAGATAGAAAAGAGGAAGCCATTAAAAACTACATGAATGCTATTAAACTAGGGGAAAACAGAAAAGAATACTATGCAGCTAGAGCTGCTTTGCAAATAGGTCAGATCTATGAAAACAAAGGAGAAAAAGCATTGGCCATTCAATATTATCAAAAATGCATTAATATGGAAGACCATGAATTCAAAGATTCATTAGACCAAAGAGCCAAATCGGGGATTGCGCGGTGTTCAGGAAATTAAGAAATCAATTTTTAGACAAAAGTCTAGCACCAAATTGAGTAAGCTTTGTTAACTTGCTCCTCTATTAAAAACTATTTCTTTGTTGCGTCAGCTAACCATACAGAATTATGCCATCATTGATGAACTAACCATTGATTTTGATGAAAGGCTTAATATTATTACCGGCGAAACGGGTGCAGGTAAAAGTATTTTAATGGGCGCATTAAGCTTGATTTTAGGTGAAAGAGCAGACACCAGTGTTTTGGTAAACAAAGAGCGAAAATGCATTATAGAAGGATATTTTACAGCAGGCAAAAAACCCGCCGTAAATTATTTTTTACAACAACATGATTTTGAAGAAGCAACTACCACAGACCATAGTGTAGTCATCCGCAGAGAAATTGGAAGCAATGGAAAATCCAGGGCATTTATAAATGATACGCCTGCAACACTTCAACAGTTAAAAGAATTAGCTGGTTTATTAGTAGACTTACACCAACAGTTTGATACTTTAGAATTAGGTGACAGCGATTTTCAAAGAACAGTAATTGATGCGTTGGCTTCTAATGAAAATTTACTTGCTACACACCAACAATATTATAAAGAGTGGAGCAATGTGTTAGCAGCTTTTAATGAATTACAAGCCCAAAAAGCCGCACTGCAAAAAGAAGCCGATTACCATCAATACCTTTGCAATGAGTTAGAAGAATTGTCGCTAAAGGAAAATGAATTAGAGCAATTAGAAGAAGAATTAAAAATACTTTCTAATGCCGAAGAAATCAAAACGGTATTAGACAAAGTGGTGGTAGAATTAGCCAATTCAGATGATCCTGTTGTAGCAAGAATAAAACAGCTTAACAATAGTTTGCAAACCATGCAAACTTTAGTATCAGAGCTACCAGCGTTATCTGAAAGGCTTAAAGCAAGTCAAATTGAATTGCAA
>JBKBWE010000239.1:0-4595 GCA_046289145.1 Sediminibacterium sp. | reverse complement strand
CTGGAATAGGAAGTGCTGCTGCGTCAGCTAATACTTGTGCATCTGTGCGCTGAACATTCCATACTCTGAAGTCGTCAATAGTTCCACTAAAGAATCGCTCATTGCCATTCCATGAACCAATGCTATATGCAGCATTACCAACAACTGGAACCGATCCAAAGTAAAGGCCAGTATTGATCAAAACTCCATTCACATAAAACTTCACATAATTTCCGAATCTAGAATAAACCACTGCAATTCGGTAGGTTGTATTTGGTATAAAATTAAAAGTACAATACTGATCTGCTGGAGTTGCTCCATTAATTGCAAATTGCAATCGACCATCAGGGAAAAATTGAAAGTGAATAGTTCCTGTGTACCAACTATTGTGGTTCATGATTACTTTAAAAGTACCATCAGCTAGTCTTGTTGGTGTAACGGTAGCTTCAATGGTAATATCATCAGTTGCTGCAAAACTATTTGCAACATTTACATGATTAGATCCATTGAATTGTAAAGCATATGGTGCAGCACTTAATGGTACATTACTTCCTTCACAAAAAGTAGTTGCCCCACTAGCTGCTATATCTGCAATTGGTTTACTAACTGTAACAGTAAATGTTTTTGTTGAACTACTCACTGCATTGGTAGCAGTTGCTGTAACTGTGGTTGTCCCTATTGGGAAACTAGACCCAGGAGCAATTGAATAGGTAATGGTAGAAGCAGGAATACCAACTGTTTCAGTAGCAGCAAAGCTAACAATAGGATCACAGCTTACGATATTAGCTGGAACTACAATAGAAGGTGCAACTCCACTAACATTAAGAGTAAAACTTTGTGTAGTTATTGGACTGTAATCATGGTGATAAGTGTCTTCTAATTTAAGACTTACAGGATGCATTCCTAAGTTTGCCATTGATGGTGTACCAGAAAGTGTACCTGTTCCATTTCCATTATTGGTAAAAGTTAACCAAGTAGGAATAGTACCACCTATTAATTTTAGTACATCACCATATTGAACATCAGGATCTAATCCTGTTATATTATAAGTGAAAGGTTGACCAACATAAACAGTTGTTGAAGGTGTTGAAGTAAATGTTGGTTTAGTATTTACCAAGTACTTAAAACTATGAGTAGTTTGATCGTTATAAGAGTCCTTTGCAACAAATGAAATTGCATGTACACCAAAGTTTGAAGGAGTTGGCGTCCAATTTAATTGAATTGAACTAGGATTTGCTGCAACAGTTGGTAAACTGGTTGAAAGTGTTGCACCAGAAGGTAATCCAGTAACTGACATAATTTGAACCACGTCATTTGGATCAGGATCACTTGCAGTAATAGTATTCTGATGTGCTACTCCTGTTTCTAAATAAGTTTCTGAATTTGCCGCAGGAGTTGGAGGCACATTAAATACAGGCTTAAGACTAATCAGTATCGTAACAGATGAAGTACTCTGTACACCAATATTATCCGTGGCCGTAAAATTAATTACATAAGAACCAAATTGACTAGCCGTTGGTGTCCAAGAAAAAGTACTGTTTACTGGATTTCCATTGGTAGGCAAACTAGGAGACGTGGTTGAGCCAGGAGGTAATCCAACTGCTGATAATGTAACCACATTCCCTGCATCATTATCATATGCTCTAATTGGAAATGAAATAGTTTGACCAGGTGCTCCTTGATAAATTCTTCCACTAACTGGAGTTACTAAATAATCAAAAACTGGAGGTGTTGAATTCTGTGTGATTTTAATTACAAAATCAACAGTGACTTTCGTTTTTCCAACACCATCAGAAATAGTAAAAGCTACATTCCATAAAGTACCTTCAGGTTTACCTATTGTATTAAAACTTACAACTCCTGTAGAAGCATCAATTGCTAATCCTGAAGGATTTGTACCACCACCCATTTCAGCTGATGTAGCTAGTCTATAACTTAAGACATCACCATCTGGATCGAAAGCAGGAATTTGAAAATTTGCAGCAGCTAAACTTGTTGGCAGGTTTACTGTTGCTGCAATAGTTGAAACAGGAGAACTATTTCCACTGCCCACATTAACTATTGTTTCATTTCTCCACTGTTGATCACCATTATTAGATAAATTACTTATTCGGCAACAACTTGAAAAATATGCAGCATAATTACCCGCTGAAGGATATGTATACTGGAATGTTGCTTCTCCATACCACCATCCTTCGGCAGCATTAATTGATGTAACAACTAATGGAATTGGAACACTAGCGTAACCATTTCCAGTATATAAATAGTCCATGATTTGGGTGCTCCCCAAAGTATAGCCAGATCCAAAAGCCCAACCACCATAGGATTGAGAAACTTTAAACTCAACAGTATTGCCACTAATAGGGCGCCAACTGATGGTTCCACTTCTAAAGTGTGCTGCTTGGGCTGCACCTGCAAATAATAGCAGTGTAAGCAACAGCACCGTTCGCACATTTCGGAAGCCCGAACTGGAGATTGTGTGTAACATTGTTTTCATGTTGATTGGTTTAAGCAAGGGGAGGTTATTGATATAATTACAAAAAATTATAGCCATGTACTTGGAAGTACCTGATTGGTTTAATAAATAAATAAAGTAGTGGTGTTAAGGAATAAACATGAGGAGGTGATTTATTCCACTAAAAATTCTGCGGTAAATATAGATTAATCCGCAACAAAAAAAAGAAAATGTTAAAAAACATTCTCTTTTATCAAAATAGATTGAACAAAGTTGCAGAGAGGAAGGGATTCGAACCCTCGAAACAGTTTCCCGTTTACACACTTTCCAGGCGTGCTCCTTCAACCACTCGGACACCTCTCTGTTTATTATGGGGCTGCAAATATAAGCGCAAAAGCCCAAAATCAGCCTTTAAATAAAGCCATTGCGTTGGCTGAGGTAATGCTGGCTAACTCGGCAACCGTAATCCCCTTGGCCCCTGCCAGTACTTCGGCAATATGCATGAGATATGCAGATTCATTGCGCTTTCCGCGAAAGGGTACTGGACTTAGATAAGGCGCATCGGTCTCTAAAACCAAGTGCTCCACCCCAATTTGTTCTAGTGCTTTGGGCAGTCCAGCATTTTTATAAGTAATCACTCCTCCAATCCCCAATAAAAAACCCATATCTACTATTTGCTTGGCCGATTCAAAAGACCCGCTAAAACAATGGAAAATCCCCTTCAAACCCTTTGCTGCAAAAGGTTTCACCATTTCAATAGTTTCCTGCATGGCATTGCGAGTATGTATCACAATAGGTAGCCCTCTTTCGAGTGCCCATCCCATTTGGGTTTCAAATGCTTCTTGTTGCTGTAACTTAAAACTGGTATCCCAATAATAGTCTAACCCAATTTCTCCAATAGCTGGAAAGTCTCGTTGCTCCAACCAATGCTGCACAACATTGAGCTCTTGCAAATAATTTTCCTTTACATAACAAGGATGCAATCCCATCATGGCTTTACATACACCCGGGTAATTGGCTTCTACTGCCAACATTGCGGGTATTGATTCACTGTCGATGCCTGGTAAATAAAACTGTTCCACCCCTTGGGCTTGAGCCCTTGCTATTACTGCATCTACATCATTTTTAAATTCTTCTACATATAAATGGCAGTGCGTATCTATCAATTTCATTCGGTAAAATTCCACATTTTTTTTAGTGCTGTTAAAATAAAGTTCATGGCATTGCGTTTATATATGCACGACAGGCATTTAAACCATAAGACGATTATTGAAGATATTAAATGAATCCCTGCGAATGTTGTAAAACTGCAGCAGTAACCTTTGTTTTCATAGGGTACGGATTAAAAACAGGCCGGGGTTTCTACCCTGGCCTTCCATTTTTATAGCCATCGGCGTTTAAATTAGAGCGCTTTAAACTGAAATCCTTGATGGGTAAAATAATCCAGCATTTTAGGCAACGCGTATTGCATTTTTTTCAATGCTTTGGCACTATCATGAAATACCACAATTGATCCTGCTTCGGTATGTTTAATACAATAAGCTAAGCAGCCTTCTGGGGTTAGGAGTGGATCAAAATCGCCGCTTAATACATCCCACATAATAATTTTTTTATCCAGCTGTTTTGCCTGAGATTGCTTGATTCTTCCATAGGGCGGTCTGAATAAATTGCTTTCTATTACTTCTTCCGCTTGTTGAATATTGGCTAAATATTCGCTGTTGGGCGTATGCCATCCATTTAAATGATGTTCTGTATGATTTCCAACGGTATGACCTTCTGTAATGATGCGTTGGTATATCTCCGGATGCAGCCGCACATTTTTACCGATGCAAAAAAAACTGGCTTTGGCCTGGTATTGTTGTAGTATGTCTAATACAAATGGGGTAGCTATTTCATGGGGGCCATCGTCGAATGTCAGGTAAATGTTTTTTTCGGTTCTAGGCATGCGCCAGGTATATCCCGAATAAATCATTCTTAACCACCATGGTGTTTTTACCAAATACATTGGTCAAAGATATTCATTAGGGCTGCATGAATGATTTATATTTGCAGCATGGAGAAGAAAGTTAGGGTTCGTTTTGCACCATCGCCCACAGGAGGTTTGCATTTAGGTGGCGTTAGAACCGTGTTATTTAATTATCTCTTTGCTAAAAAGCATGGG
>JBKBWE010000238.1:0-4601 GCA_046289145.1 Sediminibacterium sp. | reverse complement strand
AACCTTCTCGAATCGCTTTCCATTGCTCACTAAACTCTGTTCCTGTTAAATAGTCATAAAGCATAACCATTTTATCACCTTTGTTTTCTTGACTTTTACGCGCATCAGCAATTTTTAAAAGTGCATTCCTTAGTAATAAGGCAACACTTCTTACTTCAGCAAAAGTGCATATATAAACCCCGTCTTTTTCCCCAAATCTTTCCATGTCTTTAGGAAAAGTTTGAGTAACTATAACAGCCACATCTGCTGCATGACTGCGCATATCTTTTTTCAACTTTTCAATCCATTCATTGGAAAAGTCTTTTGTTCGCTTGCTCTCATAAATAATTTTACCTGATTCATTGCCAAATTGATTTCGAACAATTTGAATACAATCCGCACCACGTACACCTTTCCCTACTTCTTCAATTTTATCAAATGGAAATGTAGATTGCAACATTTCTTCTAACATCAGTTCTTGTACTTCTCCTTGTAATTGCATACTACCTTGCTCAGACTTTCTTCGCATTTCCTCAACCAATTTTTTCTGGTCTTCAATTTGCTTTTCTAGTTCTTTGGTCCTAAGTTGGTATTCCTGTTCTTTTAGACTGATTTTTTCTAATTCCTCCTTCTGTAATTGTTCTTTTAATTTAGACCGCTCTTCCATTAATTGACGTTGTATAGTCAATTGCATTTCTTCCTCTCTTGTTTTTAAAGCTTGTTCTTTTTGTAAGAATTCTAATTCTTTTCTTCTAGACTCCTTTAATTTTTCCGCGTTTTCAGTAGCTTCTTGTTGCAACAATTTTAGCTGATTCTCATAATCTGAAGCCAAAGATTTTCTGACTGCCTCTTGCATTTCAGTTTGCATCTTTTTTTTCTCTGCTTCAAGTAGTTCAGCTGTTTCAACTTCTTTTTTCTTTTGCCATTCTTTCATTTTACCACGTAGCTCTTTCTCAATTTCATCACGCATAGTATCCCCAGGTTCAAACTGATGGCTGCAATTAGGACATGTTATTATAAAACTAGACATATTCAATTTTTCTACAGTGAAGGTATTAAAAAACAAAGAACTAATTGGGTTTAATGAAACTCCACATTAACTAATGAAAGGTCCACTAAATACTGAGCTTGTTCTATTGAGATATATGGTATTACAATAGTTTCACCTGCTGTTCGTAATTCAACGGTAGCTAATTTTTTACGTCTTAAAAAGGGACTTGTTTTAACAATAACATGTTGAATCTTATTAAAGTTAAGCAGAATATTTTCTACTCCCCAAATACCCTTTTGAATTTGAATGGTAGTTTCATTAAACCAGTATTTGAATTTTTGATACTTTACCCAATTGGAAATGGCTAAATAAAAAAATAAAAATAATGGCAATAGAATATACCAAGGATTCCAAAAATAAATGGCAGTAGAACTCACCAATAGTATGGGCAAAACAAATAATAGGGTATTTCTCCAACCATATGCAATATGCGTACTGTTAGATTGTGTATTTGAAGATGGCCATACGGCTTGGTATGGTGAAATCAACTGATATAATAAATGTTGGTCCATAACAGGCAACTGTATATGTTGTTTTGTTTGGGTTATATTTTCACCCATCATGAAAAAACGTAGTATACTAATCCCTAATAATTTTCTAACAAAATTGTAATTCCAACTAACCAATTGTACTTTGTTTTGAATAAGCATTTTCTGTTGTGTTTGTAAGAAACCCCATTCCATCTGAAAACCTTTATTATTTGCAGATATTTTCATTTCGTGGTATCGGAGTATTACCCGAATAAAGGAAACCCACATTGTAATAAACAAGCCTATAGAAAGTAGTGTTAATACTCCTGTTATAGAAAAACGGGCATTATTAACTTGTTGATCAATTATATCTGATGCATCAAAGCCTATCAATTGTTTTACATCATCTAATCTTGCATAAGCAAAAGCAATTATAATTAAGAATGTTCTGATATGGTTTTCCGAAATGGCTAATTTTATTACATCTGCAAATTGAATTCCCATAATCTGTACTTGTTCAGGAATATTCTTCTGACTAGTTTCAGGAACCGAATTCTGTAACAATGATTGTAAGAATAGCGCTTTCTCTTTGTTGATGGCTTTGACTTCTATTTCTGTTGCATCAGATCCCGCTGTTTCGATTTTTATTGCGCAGGTATTCGTTAATTTATGCAAATAGTTCTCAATTAGGTGAACAGATTGTACCCTGTTTATAGGTACAATTGTTTTTGATTTTGATAATAAACCACCTGTAACAACTAATTCAGCACCGTTTATTCGAATTCGAAATAAGAAAAAGTTAATTAATTGATTTATATGCGTAATCAATATTAACAAAGCTATCCCCAGAATAAAATAGATTCCAACACTTGTATTTCTTTTTTCATCATTTTGATCATTGATTATTATTCTACCAATAACAATTAATACAAGTGGCCAACTATCCTTAATAATTTTGCCTAAAATAAAAATTAAAGCAACTGGAGAAAGCCTTTGTGGGACCGACCAATCAAATTTGTTGGTGCTCATATGCTTCAATTTTATCCATAATGAAAGCCTTTAGCTGTTCTGCCGTTTCTTGCTTAAGACCTTTAATGCTAATATCTATATCATTACTTGCAGCAGTATTTATTTTAATTGAAGCGAGCCCATATTTTCTTCCTATCGGGCCACTAACTAGTTCACAATGTTGTACTTTTACAAAGGGTATAATATGCGTTGTTTGAAACAACCAACCTTTCTTGAATTGAATATCTTTATCGCGGAGTGCCCAGGTTTTGTTTTTAAATCCAATTTCAACTGAAGCAATTGTTATAGAAATAAGTAAGAGCAAGGTTAAAGCTAATATTGCAATTAGCCAGTCTATTTGTAAAGGTTTTATAAAGATGAATAATGCAATTAAGAGGGAAATTAAAAGGGTATAAGCAATACCCCAATTAATATATAATACTTTCTTATAAACAGCTTCTACTGGCTGCAAAGTAACATTTGCATATTTCGGTATTTCTTCAGGTGATATAAAGTGGTTTTCATATTTCATATAATGATGTATTATTTGGTTCAATTAGGTCCCAAAGATTGCCATATAAATCTTCAAAAACTGCAACTGTTCCATAAACTTCATGGCTTGGTTCTCTGATAATTTTTATGTTCATATCAATTAGGTTTTGATAATCTCTCATAAAGTTATCTGTATGCAGGAAAAGGAAAACCCTTCCACCGGTTTGATTACCAACTCTGCTTTTTTGCTCATCATTTGCTGCTTTTGCCAATAGTAAGCTACATCCAGTTGATCCCTTTGGTTTTACTTTTACCCATCGTTTTGTTTCACTTAATATAGTGTCTTCTACTAATTCAAAATGAAGTTTTTGTGTATAGAATGTGATTGCTTTATCATAGTCGTCTACTACTATTGCTATATGAGCTAATTCTTGTTTCATATTTTTTCTGTTCGTCTTATTCAGCAAGTTTACATTTAATTAGCATTCTTTGTTCAGCATTATTTAGTGACAAAATAGTCCCAGATAAGCTTAGCTTATCTGAATTGGAAATTGCTTTAATTAATTCCTGTTCCAAATTATCTGGACAAGCCATTAATGTTGTAATACCTGGTTGTATTATAAGTTGGTTTTGATTTCGTATGGAATACTTAAAACTTAAAGAATTGCAGTTTGCTTTTGCTTCTATAAAGCCCTTTTTTGAATGAAATATAAGGTAAGGTTTTACCGTTTTTTCAGGAATGGGCTTCCCATTTAATTCTATAATTAACCACTTTTTATCTTCTACTTCAATGTTACCACTTTTAGTTAAAAGATAACTAGAAGCTAATGCCCCTTCAATTATATTTCCATTGACATCCAATTGTCTTATCCTTCCTTCTTCTACTTTAAATGTGATTGGGTTTTCTTTATTGATTGAATCAATTAACTTAATTGAATTATCATTCCATATGAATGTTCCTTTAGAAGTAAATATTTCCTTTTTATCTATGTATTTGCGTGTTAAAATAAATGCTTGGTTATTGGTTAGCGTAAGTTCTGTCTCAATACCTGGGCATGAAGCACAGGGCAAGACACCAAAATACGTTCCTTGCCAATCTAGCGAGTTTTGAGACGAATGCGCATCAAAATTGTTGGTATTTGTATTTTGATTGGTAGAACTGCAAGAGAATGTAAAGAATGCTACAACAATACTTAGGGTTATCAATTTACGGTTCATGATTTATATTTTATTGGGAAATCCTTTGAGATTTATACTCTTTGGATATATTCTTGAAATTATGAAGAATTTTTATATGTGTAGCATGTCTTGAGATAGATTGTCGGCTCGCTTAGATTCGCCCCAATCTCAGAGATAGATTGTCGGCTCGCTTCGCTTCGCCGACTTCCTAAAATGGGGGGCTTACCCAAATCCCCTGCCGCACCTTCGGTGCAGCAGGGGATTCCCATTTTCATGCTTGCAAAAGCAAGCTTTTGACGCCCTCAAATAGAAAACCCCGACACTTCGTGTCAGGGTCTTTGTGCCCGAGACTGGATTCGAACCAGCAAGCCGTTTCCAGCACCACCACCTCAAGGTGGCTTGTCTACCAATTTCAACACCCG
>JBKBWE010000237.1:0-4612 GCA_046289145.1 Sediminibacterium sp. | reverse complement strand
AGGACATTTATAGAAGATGATGGCATGAAATTAAGCGCCTCACTCTCCTATTATACCATTTTTTCGATTGCACCCTTTTTAATCATCATTATATCTGTGGTTGGATTGGTATTTGGAAAAGAAGCAGTTGCAGGAAAAGTGTTTTACCAAATTAAAGGTATTATTGGAAAAGATGCAGCTATTCAAATTCAACAAATTATAGCTAATGTAGAACTGAAAGAACAAGGTATTTCAGGCACAATTATAGGCTTAGTTATTTTATTAATAGGTGCTACAGGGGTATTTACAGAAATTCAAAGTTCTATCAACTATATGTGGAATATAAAAGCGAAACCAGAAAAAGGTTTGCTGAAATTAATCATTAACAGAATTGTATCTTTTTCCTTAATAGTTAGCATAGGTTTTATTTTATTGGTATCACTGTTATTGAGTGCAATACTCGATTTACTATATGATAAAATTGCTATACTGTTTAAAAGCAGCAACCTTTTTCCTTTAGAGTTTATTTATGTAATTAATTCACTCCTACTATTTGTATTTATAACAATTCTATTTGCTGTCATTTTTAAAGTACTCCCAGATGCAATTATTAGGTGGCGTGATAGCTTTGCTGGTGCTTCATTTACAGCCTTATTATTCATTCTTGGAAAGTTTTTAATAGGAATTTACATAGGGAATACAAATTTGGGTATCACCTATGGAGCTGCTGCATCTGTAGTAATTATATTGGTATGGGTATATTACACATCTATGATACTATACCTTGGTGCAGAGTTTACCAAAATATATAGCCGAGAATATGGAGAAGGTATAAAACCAAATACTCAATCTGTTTACATTATTAAAACAGAGAGTAAAGAATTACCACCATATGTTTCTGAAATTTTTTTAGAGTAGTTTAAAATGGATACCCAATTGCAATATTGAGTACTAAATTTTCTCTTCGCCACACACTACTAAAAGGTTTTATTTCTCTGATAACCCACTCTTTCCCTCTTTCTAAATAAGGTTTACGTAAAGGAGTTGCTAAATCAAGTCTAATTATTAAAATGCTTATGTCGAATCTAAAGCCAAAGCCAGCACTGATGGCAATATCTTTTATAAAATCCCTGGTAAGCAAACCTTCTTTACCATATAATAAAGTATCTTTTGTAAACATATTTCCAGCATCTACAAAAAGAGCCCCTTTAATTTTTGATACAATGGGGAAACGTAACTCAGTATTCAATTCCAATTTATAATCACCCCCAACTTGGGGATAATACAATTGTTGTATCACGGTAGAGTGTGTTCTACCAGGACCTAGTTGACGAGGATGAAAGCCCCTTAAACTGCCAGAGCCTCCAATAATAAATTGCCTGGAGAACGGCAAAAAAGAAGAATTTCCATAAGGCAACCCAACTCCTAAAAATAATCGGTTGGCCAAATAGGTTTCATCTCCCAATTTCCTACTATACCTAAAATCTACATCTGCTCTTGCAAACTGTGCAAAATAAGCACCAGCAATAGTTGTGCTATATGGAGTGGCTTTACCATTTATTAATCCAGTTAAAGTTCCCGCAACATCAAGATTGGTGTTTATATAAAAGATATCCGATGAATTAGGGTTTACGCTTCTATAAGTATAACTGTAATTAGCACCAATAATTATTTCGGGCGTATTACTAATTTGAAGAGCAGGATATTGATTCACCTGCGCAGCGTAGGTATCACTAAAATCAGAACTTGTGTTATAAGTAATACTTAAAGGAGCTAGTGTATGTTCTTGGTTTACGGTTTGTTTCCAGGTAAAGTCGTATTGAAATCTAAAAAAATTCTTTGTGTACAACCCTTGTCTTCTAAGCCACTCATAGCCCAAAGTGAATTTTGTTCTCGGTGGAAAATAATTGCTCTCTTTTATTTTAAAAGGAGTTAAAAATCTCGGAAAACTAAGTGATGCCTCAGCACCAAATCTAAAATTATTATTGGCCCTTAATGAATCATTGTTAGATCCTTCAAATGCGCCGTACAATTTCACAAAAAACTGCTCAGCACCTTTAAAAGCATTTCGATGCTTCCAACTAATATTAGCTTGTGCACCTGTAAAAGAATTGGATTTACTAAATGAGCCTATTTCTGCTTGAATCGATTTTTTAGGTAAAGGTGTTAAATAATATAACACACTAATTTTTGTAGGCAAGATGGTATCAGTATCGCCAATATATCTACTCTTTACAAACTTATATAAACCCATATTAATAAATCGATTCAACGTTTTGTTATGTTCTCTAATATTGTATAAATCATTATTTCGATAAGTAATTGAGCGTGTTAAAGCAGCAGGTTTTATTGCATGAATAGTATCGCGTATAAAAATACCATTATATAAAGTCAATCCATTTTTAGAAGTATCAGGGGGAGGATTCAACAATGTGTAATTAGGAAAAACAGTTACTTTTTGCACGCTTTGAGGTATAACTGCAACAACGGGTATTTCATTTTTTAACCTAAAAAAAATATTAGCCCTATGGCTTCCTACGGTACTATCCACTTGTGCAATAATAAAATCAGGATTGAAATAATAATATCCCTTTGTTTTTAAGAAAATATCAGTTCTAGTTCTTTCGGCCTTAATATCAGCTAAAATATATAGTTGTTTTGTTTTAACATAGCTTTCTTTAGGATCCATTTGATATATTGCTTTACCTATATCAGATAAACTGTCAATAATCCATTTTACTGTGTCTAGCTTATATGGGAAACCCAATTGTATAGTGTAAACAGCTGTTACCCTAGATTTATGTACAATAGTGTCAGCAGTTGCCGTAGTTCTAAAATAACCTTGATTTCCTAGGGTATATTGAAAATTTTCGGCATTGGCTTTTACATTCAACTGGGAGCTTAACACCGGAGCAGCCCCTAATTTATTACGCAGCCAAAACCTAAATCCTTTATCTTTTTTTGGCTCACCCACCGCATACCAAACCCATACTCGATAAGGAAAACCAAATATTGTTTTATTGGCAATTGGTGAAGTTGAACGCTTTAATTGTTTACGAACCGCGCTTAGCTTAGTATAGTTACCACTATCTTTCAGAATGGTATATTTTGCCCCTTTATACAGATATATATCCTTTGGTAACTGCTTACTAATTGAGCAAGAAGTAGCCATTACAGAAAGTAAGCAAATAATAAAAATAAATTGAGCCAATTTCATTATTTACTTTTCTTTAATAATTCGTTGAATTTATTGTACTCCATACTTAAAGAAAAAGCAAGCCCTGTTTCTATAAAATAACCATCTAATATTGCTTCATATTGGTTTCTCCTATAAGCCCTTAAAATATATCTACCGTCTTTAGAAAGCTTATAAGCAGTAGATACATCAGGCAAAAAAGAAATATTGGCATTGTTCTGTCCTTTTGCAATTGGATCATTCCCTTCAACAGTAAAATTTTTACCAACAGAAATGGTTAATCGATCATCTAAAAATCTTTTAGATAAGGCAAGTCCTAGATCTGTCCTTTGTGTGGAACTTGAATATTCGTCTATGGTTCTAAGGTTTACATCTATATCTACTCCTTTAATCAAATCAGATGCAATTTGACTGACTGCATCACTTAAAAAACGACTCACACTTTCTTTAACTACTTGATCAGCTTTAACCCCACTATTACTACCAGCAAAAAAATCGGAACTCTGTTCTCCAATAAAACGGCCCATAACCAGCAATGCAAAAACTTCCTTATTCATACCAGAAGCGTCAGATCGCAACTGCGTTAATTTATTATCAATAGTGGTCAGCATTTGACTGTTGATACCTGCAACTTTATCTTTTAGTTTTATATCAAAAGATAGTTGAGGTTCTAATACTTGCCCCTTCACTTTTAATACCACTTCAAAAGGCATTTTTTGACGAAACAAATCATTACTTGAATTGCCACTAATTTCAGTGCCAATTAAATCAAAGGGTGAAGCTTCTATTTCATAAACAGCCGTAATATTTGCCTCGGCCATTTCGGGATCCCCACTAAATAAAATGGTGCTACCTTCTTGTAAAGCAAATTTTCGCTTCAAAAATGAATAATTCAACTGATAACTTCCTTTCGACAAATTATACGCACCAATTAAAGAAATGCTTCCATTAGGATTAAGCATAGCATTAAGTTGTGCACTTCCAGTGATAGAAAGTTCATCTCTTGTGATTGGATCAATAACCAAAATAAATTCAGCTTCTTTGTCCACATCAATATTTAGGTTATAGTGTAATGCAGAAGCATAGAATGACTTTTTTGGGGGATCAATATTGCCTATTGGTAAAGTCCAAGGCTTTACAGTATCCATATCAACAAATTGTATAACCCCAATCTGATCTTTTGCAGATGCCGCTATTTGTTGGCGCACAAAAGTTATTTTTGATCCCTTCTGTAGAGCAATATTGCCTGCAATATCAGGTGCAGAAATAGTCCCGTTTACATCAGCATCAACAGAAATAATACCTCTTCCATATACGTTACTATTCAACAAAGCAGCATTATCAACAGCAATAAAGTTCTTCCCCCTAACAGTTAAATTATTTTTGAAATCAACTCCAGAAGTATGGGTTAGTGAGCCATTTACTACTAATTCGTTA
>JBKBWE010000006.1:0-26940 GCA_046289145.1 Sediminibacterium sp. | reverse complement strand
ACTCCATTTGCAACCAAGTCTGGTTTAATACGTCCATCATCTGTAGGTCCCCATCCACTAAACCCACTCATTACCACATCTGCAGGTTTATTGTAGCCGCCCGGTATACCATTTACAGCACCAATGGTTAAATTGTTTTTTGCTATACCATATCCTAAAATAATATCAAAGCCGTCATTGCTGCTGATACCTGCTGGTCTATTGCCTGCCGCAACCATAGTGCCCTGTGCATTTCTTCTAAAGAATGGTTGACCTATTTCAGGACCGTTATTGTTTCTGTCGTTTCCTGCAACAGACACTTTTAAATAGAAAGGGGCATTATAAGTGATTGAGTCAACTCTTTGTGCATCTATTCCATAATAACCATATCGGTAATCTTCGTTTTCATCAGGACGACCATAGAACTCCCATCTACTTTGTGCAGTATTGTAATTCCAACCTGCAATAAAGCCATAAGAGTGATTAGAGATTAATAAACCTGCAGCTGCTTCAGCAGTCATTTCTGAAATATCGCTATTATGATCATAGGATATTAAATTAGGAATGCCATAGGCCATTCCTTTTGCAATTGGATTGATTCCAGCCGCCACCATAGTTCCAGCAACGTGGGTGGCGTGGTCGTTTCCACTACTACCTGTTGGAAGATCTTTTTGAACTAGCCTTCCTGTAAATTCTACGTGGCTAGCAAGCGGGGCACCATCAAATTCCCATACACCCATTTTGTTCCTCATAGCAGCGGTGCTTCCAGTTAAGTTTAAGCCACTTGCGCCACCAGGCCACAATTGACTAGCTTTTGTAGTTGCAGCTGCAATGGTATTATTGAATGATTTGGTGTACACAGGAAATCCAAAATCATCAACCCCGGTTAGTTTTGCTATTCCGCCTTCAAAATTGATGCTTAACTCCCATTTATTGGTTTTAGCAAGCGACAAGGCTTTTGCATAATTCAATTCTTGCTCTAATTTCAGCTTTTGAGAAGAGAGCTTGAGCACTTTTTCATTGGTTATAGTTTGTGCCAATGAACTGGTTGCAATGGTAGCCGATAGTAAAATAAATATCCCCAGTCGTTTAATAAAAAAAGATGTTTTTTAAGCTTTGTTAGGCCGTTCTTATTTTATTATGCTCTAAATTAGATACTTTCAAGGTTCAAATTGTAGTATGCGTTTTTTTCTTTTTTTATTCGTTGCAATTTTTTTGCCTTTTTGGGGATGTAAACCTCCACAAAAAAAGAAGGTTGACCCTATTGTTCAGGGGGTAAAGGGTTTAGTAACAGTACTTTCAGGCAATCAGATGCCAAGAATTGGGGCACCCCCTGCAGTTCCTCAACCTTATCCAACTACCGTATTTTTTTATGAGCCAACCGATATAACTAGAACCCTACAGTGGAATCAGGGGCCTTTATTCACGAATATATATACCAAACTAATTGCAACGGTTGATACAGACAGTACTGGGGCATTTACAGCAAAACTACCCGTAGGAACTTATTCTGTTTTTGTACAAGCAGGTCAACAATTTTATGCCAACAGTTTCGACATTAGAAATAATATCAATTTGGTGATAGTAGATAAAGGGAAACTGACAGAAATGAATATTGTAGTAAATTATACGAGTACCAATTAGGCTTCCCTTATCTTTGCATCCCTTTTTTAAGGTATGTGTATATGAATTTGCAGCACTTAATGGATCAATACCTGCAATCACCCCTGGTACAAGAGTTGGTGAATAGGCAAACTTATGCCGATACACAAAAAACTTATCTCAGTAATTTACAAGGAAGTAGTGCAGAATTTATAGTAAGTACTGTTTTTATGCATCCTGATGCACAGGGCATGAATCATTTAGTTATTTTAAATGATGCAGAAGAAGCAGCTTATTTTCATAATACCATTGAAAACTTAACCAGTGCTTTAGACTTGTTTTATTTTCCTGCAAGTTTCAAGAATAGGAAAAATTTCAGGCTACTGAATAGTTCGCATGTGATGTTGAGAACGGAAGCACTCACCAAGCTATCACGTGGTGGGAATAAAAAAATTATTATAACCTATCCCGAAGCCATTTTTGAAAAAGTAATTCTGCCTGAAACAATAAGCAGTAATATTATTACTATCAAAACAAATGATACCATTAATCCAGAGAGTTTAATGGACTTGTTTGTTATGTATGGTTTTGAGCGAACAGATTTTGTATACGAGCCTGGCCAGTTTGCTTTGCGAGGAGGAATACTAGATATTTATTCTTTTGGAAATGAGAAACCTTACAGAGTAGAATTATTTGGGAATGAAGTAGACAGTATTCGAATTTTTGATCCTGAAACGCAATTAAGCGAAAGAAAATTATTGCAGGTAAATATTATTCCTAATGTAGATACACTACCAGAAACATTTGGTGCAGGTTCTGTGCAAAAAATTTTCTTATTAGATTTTGTTCCAGAAAATACCATTGTATGGTTAAGAGACTGGGATGTGATTGAAGAAAAAATTCGGGTACAAGAAGAAGATTTTGAAGGGTATTTATTGTTACAAGAACAAGGTTATTTTGCCAGGCAGCAAGAAGAGGAAGAGCACCATATACTTAAAGAAGTACATTGGACCGATTTTATAAAAGGCAATGAAATCAAAACGATTTTAGAAAATAAACCACTGATAGAATTTGGATACAAACCCCATTTCGCAAAGTTTGAATTATCATTTTTAGTTAAGCCACAGCCTGCATTTAATCGTCAGTTCGATTTACTGATTAAAGATTTGAAGGCCTTGGAAGGGGCACAATACAGCATTTATATTTTTGCTGAACAGGTAAAACAATTAGAAAGACTCAACACTATTTTTACCGATTTAAACACCGAAATTCAATTCACTCCAATTGGAACTAGTATTCATGAAGGCTTTATTGACCATCAATTAAAATTGGTTTGTTATACTGATCACCAAATTTTTCAGCGATACCATAAATACAAGGTTAAGCAAGCATATAATAAAAATAAAGCCCTCACTTTAAAAACACTAAGAGATTTACAGCCAGGTGATTATGTAACGCATATTGATCATGGTGTTGGAACATATAGTGGTTTGCAAAAGCTAGAAGTGAATGGAAAAATTCAAGAAGCAGTCAGAATTATTTATAAAGACAGCGATATTTTATATGTGAATATAAACTCACTGCACAAAATTTCTAAGTATACAGGTAAAGAAGGGACTGTTCCTAAAGTTAATAAATTAGGTAGTGATGTTTGGAATAGATTGAAAGAAAAAACAAAAGCTAAGGTAAAAGAAATCGCTTTTGATTTAATTAAGTTATACGCTCAAAGAAAGGCCCAGAAAGGGTTTGCACATGCTCCTGATAATTATATGCAAACCGAGCTGGAAGCATCATTTATTTATGAAGATACCCCTGATCAAAGTAAAGCCACTGCAGATGTAAAAAAAGACATGGAACAAGAAGCACCCATGGATCGATTGGTATGTGGAGATGTAGGATTTGGTAAAACAGAAATTGCTATTAGGGCAGCTTTTAAATCGGTAGTAGATGGAAAGCAGGCAGCAGTTTTAGTTCCTACCACTATTTTAGCTTTTCAACATTATAAAACATTTAAAGACCGATTAAAAGATTTTCCTGTAACCGTTGATTATATTAATCGATTTAAATCTGCTAAAGAAAAAAAAGAAACCTTACAAAGGGTTAAAGAAGGAAAAGTAGACATTATTGTAGGTACCCATGGATTACTAGGAAAAGAAGTTGAGTTTAAAGATTTGGGCATCATGATTATTGATGAAGAGCAAAAATTTGGCGTAGGGCATAAAGAAAAATTAAAGACCTTAAAAACAAATGTAGACTGCCTTACATTAACCGCTACCCCCATTCCAAGAACTTTGCAGTTTAGTTTAATGGGAGCTAGAGATTTGAGCATCATCAACACACCTCCGCCGAATAGACAACCGATTCAAACAGAAGTACAAGTATTTAATCAAGACTTTATACGCGATACTATTTATTTTGAAACAGAAAGAGGAGGACAGGTATTCTTTATCCATAATAGGGTGCACGGATTGGCAGAAATGAGTGCACTTATTCAAGGTTTGTGTCCTGATTTAAGTATTGGTTTTGCCCATGGTCAATTAGAAGGACACGAATTGGAAGAGCGTATTTTCGACTTTATCGAACGCAAATACGATGTATTGGTTTGTACAAATATTGTGGAAAGTGGAGTAGATATTCCTAATGTAAATACCATTATTGTAAATAATGCCCATCAATTTGGATTAAGTGATTTGCATCAATTAAGGGGTAGGGTAGGAAGAAGTAATAAAAAAGCTTTCTGTTATTTGTTAGCACCTCCAATGAGCACTTTGCCTGTTGACTCTAGAAAAAGATTGCAAACCTTAGAACAGTTTAGTGATTTAGGGAGTGGATTTCAGATAGCCATGAGAGATTTGGATATTAGAGGGGCAGGTAATATGTTAGGGGGAGAACAAAGCGGCTTTATGGCAGAGATTGGTTTTGAAATGTACCAGAAAATATTAGAAGAAGCCATTCGAGAATTAAAGCGAACTTCTTTTAAAGATTTATTTAAAGAAGAGATTAGTAAGCAAGATGATTTTGTAAGTGACTGTACCATCGATACCGATTTAGAAATATTAATCCCGGATAGCTATGTGGAAAGTATTACAGAAAGACTGTCACTTTATACTCGCCTAGACAGTTGTGAAGACGAGGCCGAATTGCAATCTTTTCACGCAGAAATGCTGGATCGTTTTGGCCCAATGCCCGAATCGGTGGAAGATTTGTTTACTACTGTTAGATGCCGCAAATTGGCAGTAGACTTAGGTTTTGAAAAAATGACTTTAAAGGAAGACACACTTCGTTGCTATTTTATTAATAGACCCGACTCACCCTATTTTGAATCTGAATTGTTTAAAGAAGTATTGGCTTATTTACAAACAGGAACCAATAAAGGAAGATTAAAACAAACAGGTAAAATGTTCCTAATGGTGGTAGAACCCATCAAGGGAATGGAGGAAATGCATGGCTTTTTGCAGAAAATGCATACAACCGTAATTGCCCAATATAAAAAAACCCCGAACTAGTCGGGGCTTTCTAAAAAATCAGTTTATTCTAGAATCCTTTTTTTGCAACGCCATCAGCAATTGCTTGTAAAGCTTTCGCTTCACTTAAAATAGCAGCCATTTTATTTCCTTTGCCGTCATGACCACCGGCCATGTAACCGCCTTTTGCTGTTCTAGTTACTACTGCATCTTGCATTGGAACGTTTTTTTCCTTTGTTTTTAGGCAATATGCTTTAATCATTTTTGAAGTGTCCATTTTTTGTTGAATTTAATTTTTAGTAATAGGGTACCGGGTTAGTACTACAAGTTAATGTTTTTTTCTATTATACGTCTATTCTAGCGTATTTAGCATGACTTTCGATGAATTCTCTTCTCGGAGCTACATCGTCACCCATTAGCATACTAAAGATTCTGTCTGCTTCTGCAGCGCTCTCAATAGTAACTCGTTTTAAGGTTCTACGGGCAGGATCCATAGTCGTTTCCCATAATTGTTCTGCATTCATTTCACCCAATCCCTTATAACGCTGTATGGTAACACTGTCTTCCTTGCCTGCGCCCAGCCTTTCAATTAAAGCTTTGCGTTGCTCTTCGCTATAAGCATATTCTTGCTCCTTACCTCTTTTAACCAAATACAGAGGTGGCTGGGCAATATATACACAGCCCTGTTCTACCAATTCCTTCATATACCTGAAAATAAAAGTAAGTATCAAAGTTGCAATATGCGAACCATCCACATCGGCATCGGTCATAATAATCAGCTTGTGGTAGCGTAGTTTGGCCGTATTCAAAGCTTTAGGATCATCAGGGGTTCCTACTGTAACACCCAATGCAGTGTACATATTCCTGATTTCTTCATTTTCGTAGATTTTATGCTCCATTGCTTTTTCTACGTTCAAGATTTTACCCCTTAATGGTAAAATAGCTTGGTAGCTTCTATCCCTACCTTGTTTAGCTGTACCACCGGCCGAATCTCCTTCGACTAAGTATAATTCACATTTAACCGGATCTTTTTCACTGCAATCTGCCAATTTACCAGGTAGACCACCTCCGGTTAACACGGTTTTGCGCTGAACCATATCACGTGCTTTCTTTGCAGCAACGCGGGCTTGGGCCGCTAATATGATTTTAGAAATAACTTGCTTGCTCTCTCTTGGGTTTTCCTCTAAATAGGCTTCTAATGCACGAGCAACGGTTGTTTGAACAACCCCGCTCACTTCGCTATTGCCTAATTTTGTTTTGGTTTGACCTTCAAATTGTGGCTCTGGTACTTTTACAGAAATAATAGCACTTAAACCTTCTCTGAAATCGTCTCCCTCAACAGTTACTTTAGCTCTTTCAAATAAACCTTCTTTGTCACCATAACTTTTGAATACCCTGGTTAGCGCTTGGCGGAAACCTGTTACGTGAGTACCACCTTCAATGGTATTGATATTATTAACGTAAGAGAAGATATTTTCTTTAAAATCGTCATTATATGTTAAGGCTACTTCAACCGCAACATTGGTGGTTTCATCATGGCCTTCTACAAATAATGGAGCATTCAATATGGGGTTTCTGTTGGCATTTTTGTCGAGCATTTGTACAAACTCGATAATACCCCCTTCACTGTAGAAATGACTGCTATAAGCGTTTCCAGCGTCGTCTAATTCTCTTAAATCGGTAAGGGTGATATTGATTTTACGGTTTAAGAAAGCCAATTCTCTTAACCTTCCTTCTAAAATTTCTCTACGATAAACAGATTCTTGAAAAATAGAAAGATCAGGCCAGAAATGCACTTTAGTACCTGTAATACTACTAGTACCAATTTCTCTTACTGGATATTTGGGTATACCAATGGCATACTCTTGCTCAAATATTTTACCTTCTCTTTGTACGGTCACTAATAGTTTGGTACTTAATGCATTTACGCAACTAACCCCAACTCCATGCAATCCTCCAGATACTTTGTAGGTATTTTTATCGAACTTACCACCTGCATGCAATACAGTCATTACAACTTCAAGCGCACTTCTTTTTTCTTTGGTATGCATGGCAGTAGGAATACCTCTACCATCATCTTGAACGCTAATGGAATTGTCTTCGTGAATGGTTACAAAAATGTTTTTACACCAACCAGCCAAAGCCTCATCTATGGAGTTGTCTACCACTTCGTAAACCAAGTGATGCAACCCTTTTACGCCTACATCACCAATATACATGGCGGGTCTTTTTCTAACCGCTTCTAATCCTTCGAGTACCTGAATACTATCTGCTCCATAATTCTTGTTTTCAGCAGCATGTTGTTTATCTAATTCTTCGCTCATAAAGTCTTGTCTATCTTGCGTTTTAGTTCAATTTTGCAAGCTGACAAATGTACTAAATTTAGGGGGTATTTTGGCTGGTTTAATGCCCTAGTTTTCCCCATTTTCAAAGGCTTATTTGCCAAATAGATGTTTATACATTAATTTTGCCCGTGCATGAATGCAGTAATGGACATATTGAAACAGGCGCAGAAGGGTGGAATTGATGCTAATATGGATTTGTTGTACCAAAAAGAACAACATATTCCAGGGTCAATTCAATACACCATACGCCGTTATTATGCACAGCATCCATGGGTGGCCGATGATAGTGGAATGATGGTTTATCATTACAATGAAAAAAAGCCCAAAGACAACTACTTAGAACTACGTTTTTGTATTACGGGTAATAAATATTGTGCAGAACGTAGCTGTGGAATGTGTAATGAATTACCAACCATGAATTGTAGTGGTAGAACACAAACATTAGATGTTTTTACTTTTCATTTTACTTCCAGCTTTTTAAAACAGTTTGTTCACAATGTAAAGTTGGCCAATAGAAAAGACGAAGTATTGGCTTTTAAACACCCCAATGCATTTACCAAGCTTTTTCCGCTTTGTGTTAGAAATAGAAATGTATTAGACGCATTATTGAACCATAGTTATTCTGGTTCAATGGAAAATATTTACGTGAACGCCAAAGTACATGAATTGCTTTTGTATAGCATGGACTGTTTGGTGCATGAAAAAGAAGAAGGATTTGCTTGTAAATTTTTAGCAGACGATAGCGGAAAGGAAAGAATTTATCAAGCCCGTGATATTTTGTTACAACATATTGGAGACCCTATAACCATTAAAGAGCTAAGTAGAAAAGTAGCCATGAATGAGTGTTACTTAAAGAAAGGCTTTAAAGAAGTTTTTGGAACGACCATTTTTGATTTCTATCAACAACAAAGAATGGAACATGCCAAATATTTGTTGTACGAGAAGAGCTTAAGTGTTACAGATGTTTCTGCATTATTAGGGTACTCTTCTATCTCCCATTTTTCTGCAGCATTCAAGAAGCATACGGGTCTAAAGCCTTGTGAATTACTTAAATAAACTTACTTTATAATCCGTTCCAACCCTTGATGGTAATGGATTGTACGGTAGTGCCCGATGCAGTAGATTCATACACTCGTTGATCTACTAAACCGATTCCTTTTGCGTAGGAAAGTTCCGCTTGTAAGTTTAATGGAGAATAGGTAGTAGCTCCATCTAGTTTTAATAATAACTCTCTTTTTACAGTGATGATATCTGTATAAAGTGTACCCAATAAAGCCATTTGTCTTCCTTTATAAAGGGTAGTAATTCTCAACTTTGCCCAACCATATTGCAGTGTGCCATTGATGTTAGCGCCAACATACAAACTATCCGTATCAAAAAACTGTCCGGGGTTTTTACTTTCATCTAAATAAGTAAAATCCATTTTTAAATTATTTACGATAGTGTCGTAAATGTAGAGGTAATCGAACTCTGGGGTTCCATATTGAAAATATTTACCAGCTCCATCTTTTCTTAAGAAAACCTGATCGCCAATATTGGTTGTATAGCGGGTATAATTTTGGGTAGCTGTTTGATATATCTGCGGGTATAATCCGCTAGAAATGGTAGACCTAAATTCTGGTATTAAACTGCCGCCCACTGCAGGAAAAGCGGGGGTTAATTCATAATTAATGTATCCATTTGCAGTGATAGGTAAATAGTCGTTGGTACTTGATCCGTTGTTAACTGCGCCAATGGTGGTTATGTCAAAAAAACAAGTGCTGTTTCCAAAATTAACTTGAAAAGTAAATGTGCCAGGTAAAATGGGACTACCATTCCCTTTTAATTTTATGGTATTTGCCCCCTGCACAAATGCAAATCCTGAATCTCTGAACCAAATACCATTAACCGTATCGGTAAAAATGGTATACTTACCTTGGGTGGTAAAATTAACAGACACTAGAACATAGTTGCTATCGGTAAGCACTTCTAATTCTTTATACTGCCCCTTAATGGTGGCTGCTTTACAAATACTAGAACTGTCTAACAAAGTTCCAGTGGCTATTCCTCCAAAACCTGGGCCTTCTGTACTCAATTCTTTTGAACAAGCAACCAATAATGAAGCCATTAAAACGAACAAGTATAAAAAATGTACCTTCTTTTTCATTCAAATAAAGATATGAATTACGCCAATAATGCAGCCTGAGTGTCCAATTTAGCATTTTCAGATAAGAGCTGAATATTATTTAACGTTGTTGTAGCAATTTGCTCCATGGCTTCTTGTGTAAAAAATGCCTGATGTGCCGTAATCAAAACATTGGGAAAACTCATCAGCCGCTGAATTTCGTCGTCTTGAATAATGTCTTCAGATAAATTTCTAAAAAATAATTTTTCCTCTTGTTCATACACATCAATTCCTAGGGCACTAAGTTGACCAGATTTAAGTGCTTTAATAGCATCTCGAGTGTTGATGAGCCCACCTCTACTTGTATTAATTAATACCACACCCGGTTTCATATATGCCATGGTTTCTTTATTAATTAAGTGTTTTGTTTGCTCATTTAATGGACAATGCAGCGATATTATATCAGCTTTTAACACTTCTAACAAGGGCTGGTATTCTACGCCATCTGCTTCTACTTCTTTGTTCGCGATTAAATCAAAAGCAACGACTTTACAACCAAAACCCAGCATGATTTTGCAAAAAGCTTTCCCAATATTTCCTGTGCCAATTACCCCTACTGTTTTGCCATGTAGGTTATAGCCCAATAAACCTTGTAAGGAAAAATTTTGCTCACGAACTCTATTATAGGCTTTATGGGTTTTTCTATTTAGGGTGAGCAACATAGCCACAGCATGTTCAGCCACTGCTTCAGGAGAATAAGCGGGAACTCTGCAAACTTTTATTCCAGCAGCTTTGGCGGCTTCAATGTCTACATTATTAAATCCTGCACAACGCAGTGCTATTATTTGGGTTTTACCAGCGGCCAATTTTTGAATTACCCCAGCCGTCACTTTATCATTTACAAAAACACAAACTGCAGTTGCCCCAGCAGCTAAATCGGCGGTTTGCTCACTTAATGGTATATCAATAAAGATTAATTCGTGTTGATATTGGTTAAATTGGGTAAAAAAAGCCTTATCGTATGGCTGCGCACTAAAAAACACAATTTTCATTCCCAAATATACCGCTAGAAGGCAATTACAGCAGCCCAAGCTTTGGATTTTTATTCGTGGTAGTATCCGTACCTTTGCACGAATTTTTTTAACAAGCTATCCGCAGAATATCATGAGTGCAAAGTATGCAGAGTTTTCGGGGTTAAACTTACCAGCTATAGAGCAAGAAATATTGGCCAAGTGGAAGGCCGAATCTGCTTTTGAAAAAAGTATCGATTTAAGAGAAGGGAGAAAACCTTTTGTGTTTTTTGAGGGACCTCCAAGTGCCAATGGGATGCCTGGAATTCATCATGTAATTTCTAGGACATTGAAAGACATGGTATGCCGTTACAAAACCATGCAAGGTTTTCAGGTTAAACGAAAAGGTGGATGGGATACGCATGGTTTGCCTGTGGAGTTAGGGGTAGAAAAAGAATTGGGAATTACCAAAGAAGATATCGGAAAAAAAATATCCATTGAAGACTATAACCAGAAATGTAGAGAAGCTGTTTTAAGATACAAGAAGGAGTGGGACGATATCACTACTAAAATGGGCTATTGGGTTGATTTAGAAAAGCCTTATGTAACTTTTGAAAACAATTATATTGAAACGTTATGGTGGATCTTAAGTACCCTATACAAAAAAGGTTACTTGTACGAAAGTGTGAGTATTCAACCTTATTCTCCTGCTGCAGGAACAGGATTAAGTTCACACGAATTAAACCAACCTGGTACTTATAAAGATGTAAAAGATACTTCAGCAGTTGCTATGTTTAAGGCAACACAAGCATCTTTAGACAATAGCAAATGGTTTGCTGGGGTTGATCAAAGCTTACTGGAAAGCAAAGAGGTTTTCTTCATGGCTTGGACCACCACACCTTGGACCCTGCCTTCTAATTTGGGCTTAACAGTAGGACCAAATATTGACTATGTATTGGTTAAAACATTTAACCCTTACACTTTTTTACCCGTGAATGTTATTTTAGCCAAAGCATTGTTGGGTAAGTATTTCAAGCCAGAGGGTGAGAATGGTTCTTTTGATGAATTTAATGAGAAAACAAAATTGTTGCCATGGACTATTTTGGCAACGTTTAAAGGTGCTGAGATAGAAGGAATGGAATACGATCAGTTATTACCGTATGAATCCAATTCTTTAAAAGCCATTTCAGCAATCACTCCTGATGCAAAACCATTTAGAGTAATAAGTGGAGACTTCGTTACTACCGAAGATGGTACAGGTATTGTGCATACAGCCCCTGCATTTGGTGCGGATGACTATAAAGTAGGTAAGAAATTTAATATTGGTATTCTTACTATGGTAGACCGCGAAGGAAAATTTGTGGACGGCTTGGGGCCATTTAGTAATCGATATGTAAAAAATTACAAAGACGATCCTGCATATGTAGATGTGAATGTAGATATCTGCGTGCAGTTGAAGAAAGACAATCGGGCATTTAAAGTAGAAAAATATGAACACAGTTACCCGCATTGTTGGAGAACAGACAAACCTATTTTATATTATCCATTAGATGCATGGTTTATTAAAACCACTGCTGTAAAAGATAGAATGGTTGAACTCAATAAAACCATCAATTGGAAACCAAAGTCTACTGGAGAAGGAAGATTTGGCAACTGGTTAGAAAATATGGTAGACTGGAATTTGAGCAGAAGCCGCTATTGGGGTACGCCTTTGCCAGTTTGGAGAACCGAAGATGGTGCAGAAGAAATATGTATTGGTTCAATTGCCGAATTGAATGAAGGTATTCGCAAAGCCAATGAAGTATTGGGTGGTGATATCAATAAAAATTATTTGCATGAAGGTATTTTAGATTTGCATAAACCCTTTGTAGACGAGATTATTTTGGTGAGCCCATCTGGTAAGCCAATGATCCGTGTGCCCGATTTAATTGACGTTTGGTTTGATAGTGGCGCCATGCCTTATGCACAATGGCATTATCCTTTTGAGAACAAAGATTTAATTGATAAAGGGGAAGCTTTCCCTGCAGATTTTATTGCAGAAGGAGTAGATCAAACTCGCGGCTGGTTTTACACCTTACATGCTTTAGGCGTTATGCTATTTGATAGTGTTGCCTATAAAGCAGTTGTGAGCAACGGATTGGTCTTAGATAAAAATGGTAATAAAATGAGTAAGCGCCTCGGTAACGTGGTGAATCCATTTGAAACCATTGAGCAATATGGTGCTGATGCAACTAGGTGGTACTTAATTACCAATGCTTCTCCTTGGGATAACCTGAAATTTGATATGGCGGGTATTCAAGAAGTGCAACGTAAATTTTTTGGTACGCTTTATAATACCTACCAATTCTTTACACTCTATGCAAATGTAGACGGCTTTGCCTACAAGGAGGCTCCAATCCCTTTAGAACAAAGACCTGAAATTGATCGTTGGATTTTATCTTCTTTAAACACGCTCATAAAACAAGTAACCAATTATATGAACGACTTTGAGCCAACATTGGCTGGTCGTGCAGTAGAGTCATTTGTGGATGCTCAACTGAGCAATTGGTATGTACGTTTGTGTAGAAGACGTTTTTGGAAAGGGGAATACGAAACTGATAAAATTAGCGCTTATCAAACGCTGTATGAATGCTTAGAAACAGTGGTGCGATTAATTGCGCCAATATCTCCATTCTTTAGTGACGCGGTATTTGCTAATTTGAATGCAGTAACCAATCGATTTAATGTGGCGTCTGTTCATCATGCAGATTATCCTGTTTGCGATGAATCGATGGTAGATCCATTATTAGAAGAGCGGATGCAATTGGCTCAAGAAACCTGTTCTTTGGTTTTGTCGCTCCGTAAAAAAGTAAATATTAAAGTTAGGCAGCCATTACAAAAAGTGATGATTCCTGTACTTGATGTTCAAATGAAGGAACAACTCGAAAAAATGGAAGCTTTAATTAAAGCGGAAGTGAATGTAAAAGAGTTGGAATATATCACTGCTACACAGGGAGTCATCAGCAAAAAAATAAAAGCCAATTTTAAAACACTGGGTGCCAAATTAGGGGCTTCTATGAAAGAAGCTGCTGCAGCTATTGCTGGGTTTACCCAAGACCAAATTGCTTCATTGGAAGGCGCTGGTTCAATTCAGCTTGCCCTTTCTGCGGGAGAATTTACCATTGATACGGCCGATGTAGAAATTACTGCTGAAGATATACCGGGCTGGAGTGTTGCTTCTAAGGGGAAATTGACTGTAGCGCTAGATATTACCCTTTCTGAAGACCTAAAACAAGAAGGAGCTGCCAGAGAATTTGTAAATCGTGTACAAAATATTAGAAAAGAATCGGGTTTTGAACTAACAGACCGTATATTCGTACAGTTACCCGAAGGCACCCCCCTAAAGCCTTCAATTATTAAATTTAACGACTATATTTGCCGCGAAATATTGGCAGATGGCATTGAATGGGTGTTAGATCTTGCGTCTGGCACACCGATAGAAGTAAATGACATTGCATTAACCGTGGTTGTAAACAAAAAAGGATAAGACCTATGGCTACAAAGAAACCAGCCCCCAAAGCAACTCCCAAAAAAGTAGTAAAGGCGGCTCCAGCCAAAGCTGCAGCAAAACCTGCTGCAAAGGCACCAGCTAAGCCTGCTGCAAAACCAGCGGCTAAAGCGCCTGCTAAACCTGTTGCAAAAGCACCAGCGAAACCAGCAGCTAAGCCTGCTGCAAAAGCACCAGCAAAACCTGTTGCGAAACCAGCAGCAAAGCCTGTTGCCAAATCGCCCGCTAAACCTGCTGCAAAAGCCCCAGCGAAACCAGCAGCAAAGCCTGCTGCTAAAGCGCCCGCTAAACCAGCTGCAAAAGCACCCGTAAAGCCTGTTGCAAAACCTGCTCCAGCTAAACCTGCTGCTAAACCAGTAGCCAAAGCACCCGTAAAGCCCGCACCAGCACCAGCTAAGCCTGCTGCTAAAGCTGCTCCTATTCCTGCTAAACCTGCTGCCCCAGCACCTGCTCCTGCCAAACCAGTTGCACCTGCTAAACCAGTGGTAAAAGCCCCACCTGCACCCCCTGTAAAACCAGTAAAAAAAGTGCCAGGTCCCATTAAAGATGTGAAAGTACCTAAGATCAATACCAAATCAAGTGTTACCTATAGCCCAGGCTATACCCCATTAGAAAAAAGAGTAGAAGCACCTAAACCTCAAGGTCCATTGGTTAAATACAATGACACAGACTTAGCGGAGTTTAGAGACCTAATTAATAAAAAATTAGATGCTGCTAAAAAAGAATTAGCTTATTTACAGGGTTTAATTACTCGTAAAGACGAAATGGGTGGAGACAACGACGATGCTCGTTACATGACCATGGAAGATGGAACAATGAGTATGGAAAAAGAACAGTTAAGTCAAATGGCTAGTCGCCAAATCACTTATATTGACCATTTGGAAAAAGCCATCATGCGTATTGAAAATAAAACTTACGGCATCTGTAGAGTTACCGGCCGTTTAATTGACAAAGCAAGATTGCGCGCTGTACCACATGCTACTTTAAGCTTAGAGGCTAAACTAGGATTGGTTAAGCCTAATCAAGATTAATTAGTTCAACCAAACTAACTGATACGGCCCCGAATTATTTCGGGGCTTTTTATTTTACTTCTTGCATGTCTACTAACTTTCTATAGATTCCCCCTTGGGCTAATAAATCATCGTGGGTGCCTCTTTCTGCAATTTCACCCTTCTGTAATACAATGATTTCGTCTGCATGTCTGATGGTACTGAGCCTATGCGCAATTACAATAGATGTTCTGTTTTGCATCATATTATTAATAGCGTCTTGTACCAATCTTTCACTTTCTGTATCTAATGACGAAGTAGCTTCATCTAAAATAAGTATGGGTGGGTTCTTTAATACGGCTCTGGCAATAGTTACTCTTTGTCTTTCTCCACCACTTAGTTTGCCACCTCGATCGCCAATATTGGTATGAAAGCCGTCGTCTTTTTTATGAATGAAATCCGATGCGTTGGCCACTTTTGCAGCGTGTTCAATGTCTTGATCATTTACATTGTCTATTCCCAATGCAATATTGCCTGCAATGGTATCATTGAATAAAATGGGCTCTTGTGTTACAATACCCATCATAGATCGGATGCTGTGTAATGTGTATTCTTTTATATTAATACCATCAATTAAAATTTCACCGCTACTAACATCGTGAAATCTTGGAATTAAATCGGCCAAACTACTTTTACCTGCTCCTGATGAACCCACTAATGCAATGGTCTTTCCTTTTTCAATAGTGAGGTTAATATTTTTTAAAATAGGCGTGTCGTTATAAGAAAAACTCACTTGTTTAAATTCAATGGAATGCTCAAATTGGGTCAAGGTTTTGGCATTGGGCAAGTCTGTAACGGTAATGGGTGCTTGTAAAATTTCTTCAATACGCTGTATGGCTGCGCTACCTCTTTGTGCATTGTAAAACGCAGTAGACAAGGATTTGGCAGGATTAATGATTTGCGTAAAAATGACAATATAGTTAATAAAACCAGTGGCTTCTAAACCCGCTTCGTTGTTTAATACCAATCTTCCTCCAAACCAAAGAATACAACTCAACACCATTACTCCCATGAATTCCGACATGGGCGAAGCCAGGTCTTTTCTAAAATTCATTTTATTGCGAATATGGTTCAGGTTATTATTAGTGCTGAAAAAACGATTGCGTAAAATCTTCTCTGCATTAAATGCTTTAATTACCCTAAGTCCTCCTAATGTTTCATCTAAAATGCTCATCAATGTTCCCAATTCTTCAGCAGAAGCAGTAGATTGTTTTTTAAGTGATCTACTTATCCTACCTATTAAAAATCCAGTTAGTGGAAGTAGTACCAATAAGAATACAGAAAGTACAGGACTGATGTAAACCAATACACCCAGAATGATTAAAATATTTAAAGGATCTCGAATTAATCCTTCTAAAGTGCTCATGACACTCCATTCTACTTCGTTGGCATCATTACTCATTCTACTGATGATATCGCCTTTTTTTTGCTCTGTAAAAAAGCCAATGGGTAGCTGTAAAATTTTGGCATACAAGTCAGACCTTAATTTGGTCATTACATAATTACGCATGGGTGCCAACACCCTAAAAGAAAGATAAGTGAACGCATTTTTGAAAAAAATGGAAATGATGATGATGATACAAATGGCCCCCAATGCATACACTTCACCCTTTTCTTGAATGAGCAAACTTAAATAGTATTTCAAGTGAGCTAGAATGGCATCTGCCCCGTCTGTAGTAAAACTAAGGGTTGGCTTATTGGTGATTAATTTTTCTTTGGCAAATAACAAGCCTAAGAAAGGGGCCAGCATCACCAATGATATCAATGAAAAAACGATAGAAAGCAGGTTGAAAACCACATACAATACAATGTTTTTTCGTTGACTTCGTAGGTAAAATAGGATTCGCTCAAAACGCTTCATACAGGAATAAATGGTGAAACAAGGCAAAGTAACTAATTTTACACCCATAAACCTTGATATTATGGAGGAAGGAAAAAGACAGCGGCAGGTAGCCGGGGCATTACAGGAACAATTCAATGATATATTCAGAAGATTAAACCTATCTATGATAGATGGGGGAATGGTCTCTATATCTAGTGTTAAAGTAACACCAGACTTGTTGGAAGCAAGGGTTTATTTGAGTTTGTTTCAAGTAAAAGACGAAGTGGCGGTAATGAAGAAAATTGAATCTAAAGCCTGGGAAATTAAAAAAGAGTTGGCCGATAAAATGAAGCATCAGCTAAGAAGGATTCCTGTTATTCATTTTTACAACGACGATACGTTAGATTATGTATTTAAAATGGAAGAAGTATTCAAGAAAATAAATGAGAAAGGCGAATGAACCTGCTCTTTGCCTGGCGTTATTTTCGCTCAAAAAAAACCACTAATGCCATCAATATTATTGCATGGATTGCCATTACTGCTATTGCAGTGGGTACTGCTTCATTAATCATTATTCTAAGCGTATTCAATGGGTTTGAAGACTTGGTAAAAGGTTTGTATGGAGATTTTTATCCTGCGTATAAAGTGGTACCAATTAAAGGAAAAACATTTGAACTTAGCCCAGCAAAAGCAATACAATTAAAAACAGTTAAAGGCATTAAGGCATACAGTTTTGTAGCAGAAGAAAAAGCCCTTTTAACGGGTGCTTACCAAACCATTGTTACCATTAAAGGAGTAGAAAATAATTATACCCAAGTAAATCCAATTCAAAAATATATTAGAAGGGGAAGTTTTGAATTGGGCAACGCGAATATTCCTGGAATCGTTATGGGGGCAGGGATTGAGAACGCCGCAGGAATAAACACCGAGCAAGTTTTAGAAGCCGCAACACTGTATTTCCCCAATCGCAACGGGAATTTATTAACGGGAGATGGATTGAATTCATTTTCTGTAATACCGTCGGGGGCATTTATTGTTCAACAGGAATTTGACAATAAATATGCATTTACCAATTTAGCATTTGTACAGTATATGTTGGGGTTAAAACCCAATGAATACACTGCAATAGAAATAAATGCAAAAGAGAACAACAACAACCTAATTAAGCAATTACAAAATATATTGGGTGATGAGGTTCAGATACAAACCAGGTACCAACAAAATGCTACTTTGTATTCGGTAATGCAACTAGAAAAATGGGTGATATATGGCATACTTTCATTAATCTTAGTAGTTGCTGCATTCAATATGATTGGGGCATTAAGTATGTTGGTTTTAGAAAAACAAAAAGACATAGCGGTATTGCGTGCATTAGGTGCATCTAGTAATAGGATTCGAAATATTTTTTTATTAGAAGGATTACTACTTGCTTCAATGGGCGCAGGAGCCGGAATACTTTTGGGAGGAGGAATATGCTGGATACAAGAGCAATTTCATTTAATTAAATTAGGAGGCTCCACTTTTATCATCGATTATTATCCAGTAAAAATAATGCCATTAGATTTTATCTTGGTATTGTTAACGGTTACTGCAATTTCATTTACAGCAGCTTGGGTTACCGCACAAAAAACAAGTGCGCAACCTTTTGAGCTGCGCACTTAACTAGTTTAAAACTTAGCTATTTGCTATTTTAATAATCTCCTAAAGTTTCAGGCAACTGTGCCAATGCTTTAGCCAATTGCTCATCACTAGGAGCAATTCCGTGCCATTCGTGGCTGCCTTCCATAAAATCTACCCCTTTACCCATTTCTGTTTTCATTAAAATACAGATTGGCTTGCCATTTCCAGTCATTGATTTGGCTTTGTCTAAAACAGCCACCACACTATCCATATCATTTCCCTCCATATCTAGAACGGTCCAATCAAATGCTTCAAACTTACTGCGCAAATTGCCCAAAGACAATACTTTGCTGGTAGGTCCGTCAATTTGTTGGCCATTTAAATCTACTATACTAATTAGGTTGTCTACTTTATTATGAGAAGCAAACATCACTGCTTCCCAAATTTGTCCTTCTTGTAATTCTCCGTCTCCATGTAAAGAAAAGACCAAATGAGGGTCTTGGTTTAATTTCTTGGTGAGTGCTGCGCCTACAGCTACGCTCAACCCCTGACCCAAAGAGCCACTGGCAATACGGACTCCTGGTAAATGTTCGTGGGTAGTAGGATGCCCCTGCAAACGGGTATTGATTTTTCTAAAACTAGCCAATTCCTTTACTTCAAAATAGCCTGCACGAGCAAGAACAGAATAATACAATGGTGAAATATGCCCATTAGACAAAAAGAACAAGTCTTCTTGTTTACCATCCATGCTAAAATGAACATCGTGCTTCATACTATGAAAATAGAGCGCAGTAACTACATCGGTACAACCCAATGATCCTCCTGGATGACCGCTTTGAACCCCGTGCACCATGCGCACGATATCTCTTCTAACTTGGGTTGCAGTGCTTTTTAAATCAGCTATACTTGCCATAACAAATTCGGTAATTTACGGCGAAGATAAAAGCATTTAATGCATAAAGTATGGATTCATTTATTAAATTTGCTCCACTTAAATTTTAATTATGTCTGAAGAATTAGGAATGATCATAGATGATGCCACGGATACCATGAAAAAAGCCATTTTGCATTTAGAAGCAGAGCTAGTTAAAATTAGAGCAGGAAAAGCCAATCCCAATATGTTAGATGGGATTAATGTAGACTATTATGGATCACCCACCCCTATTGCGCAGGTGGCTAATATTACTGTTTTAGATGCAAGAACCATCAGCATACAGCCATGGGAAAAGAATATGTTGGCTCAAATAGAGCGTTCTATTATGGCAGCTAATATTGGCATTACACCACAGAATGATGGTGTTCAAATAAGGTTGTTTATGCCACCTTTAACCGAAGAAAGAAGAAAGGAATTGGTGAAAAAAGCTAGTGGTGAAGGAGAACAGGCAAAAGTAGCTATTAGAAATATCCGTAGAGATGCCATTGAAGACGTGAAGAAATTACAGAAAGATGGTTTAAGTGAAGATGCGGCTAAAGACGCAGAAAAAGATATTCAAGAATTAACCGACAAACATATTGCCTTGGTAGAAAAACATTTGGCTACCAAAGAAAAAGAAATGATGACCGTTTAATTATTTCTTGTTCGCTAAATAAACACCCACTAAAATAATTCCACAGCAGGTAATCTGAATTAAGTTTACCTGCTCGCCACCCCAGATACCCCAACCAATGGCTACAAATGGGATTCCATAAGTAACCATGGAGGCGAATAATGCTCCAGCCCTTTTTACCAACATATAAAATAATACGGAAGCCACTGCTGTTCCAAAAATGCCTAGAACAGCAGAAGCGCCAGTAGACAACAAATAAGCATCTTCCGTTAAGGGTAGTGCAAAATACCCCGTGAAATATAAAATGATGGAACATGGAATCAGCAAGAATACAAAAGCCATGGAAGCAATTTCTAATGAGCCAATGCCTTGCATATGCTTTCCTACCATATTTACATTAACGCCATAAAACAAAGTGGCCAACAACACCAATAAGGAATAAGAAAAATATTCTAAACTAATATTAGAACCTGCCGCTACTAATAATGACAAACCAATAAACCCAACTATGATGCCAATTAATTGCAATTTTTTTACCTGTAATTGAAAAAAAGAAATACCTGTTATAATTACAAAAAGCGGGGTCAACGCATTCATAATACCTGCCAGTGCGCTATCAATTTTTGTTTCTGCTATGCAAAATAAATAGGCAGGAAAAAAGCTTCCCAATAAGCCCGATAAAACCACTACACCTCGCTTTTCTTTAGCAATATTGCGCATTGCTTTTGCTGCAAAAGGCAATAGTACTAAACCTGCACTAATAATGCGGATAGATGCCACTTGGTAGGGGCTTAATACGTTCATGCCTCCTTTCATTAGAATGAAAGAACTGCCCCAAATAAGGCAGAGTAAACTAAAAATCAACCAATTCAATAATTGCTTTTGCACAGTCTAATTTTATCAAAGATGCCGTTTTTACGGTTCTAAATCAATACATTTAAGTAAACAATGAATTATGCAAACAGTTCGTTTAAGTAAAATTAGCACCAAAGCCCCCAAGCAATTCAACAAAGAAAAAACAAAGGCAAAAACTTTGTTGATATTGAAAGAACTTACTGAATTACAAAATTTATTGTACGCGGAATCCAAACATTCTTTACTGATTGTTATACAAGGGATGGATGCAAGTGGAAAAGATGGGTTGATCAGAGATGTTTTTGGTGCAATGAATCCGCAAGGGGTGCAGGTAGAATCTTTTAAAGCACCTACATCAAAAGAACTATCACATGATTTTTTATGGCGGATACATATGCATGCACCTTCTAAAGGGATGATTCAAGTATTTAATCGTTCTCATTATGAAGATATATTAATTACGCGGGTACATAAATGGTGCGACGATGCATTGGCCATTAAAAGAATGAAAGCCATTAATGATTTTGAAGAAATGTTGGAAGTGCATAATCATACCCATATTCTTAAGTTTTATTTGCATATAAGCCCAGAGGAGCAAAACGAGCGATTATTGGAAAGATTGGAAGATAAAACCAAGCAATGGAAATACAATGAACAAGATTTAGAAGAAGCCAAACTCTGGGAACAGTATATGCGGGTTTATGAAGATTGTTTTAATAAATGCAATAAAGTGCCTTGGCATATTATTCCTTCCGATCAAAACTGGTACAAAGAATATTTAGTAGCTAATGCCATACTTACTACATTAAAAAATTTGAAAATGCGTTTTCCAGGTTTGAAGAAATAACTATATTTCAGGTATAAAAACTTTTATTATGGGTATGATTAAAGAATTCAAAGAGTTTGCTGTAAGAGGCAATTTAGTAGATACCGCTGTAGCTTTTGTAATGGGGGTATCCTTTGGAAAAATCGTCACTTCTTTTGTAGATGGAATTATTATGCCATTGGTAGGTATGCTTACTGGTGGAGTTGATTTTAATGATAAAAAATGGGTTTTACAACAGGCAGTTGAGGCGGTAAAAGACGCTGCAGGAGCGGTTGTTACCCCAGCAGTAACTGAAGTTTCTATTAAATATGGTGAGTTTATTACCAATTTAATCGATTTTATCATTGTGGCATTTGCTGTATTTATGGTCATCAAAGCCTTGAATAAATTGAAGAAAGAAGAGGCGCCTGCTCAACCAGCTCCACCTCCAGGGCCAACGGATGCCGAAAAACTACTAGCAGAAATAAGGGATTCACTCAAAAAAGTGAATTAAGCCATATAAGTGGATAACTATTCTTGAAACAGGGCTAAAATAGGCCCTGTTTTCTTTTCTTTGTAAAAAACCGGAACGTGAGTACTGTAAACTATCAAATTAAACTAGATCAGTTTGAAGGCCCTTTTGACCTTTTGTTGTTCTTTATTGAAAGAGATGAACTAGATATCTATAATATTCCCATTACCAAAATCATCAACGACTTTTTAGATTTTATTCATGGATCAGAGAAGTTGAATATTGAATTGAGTTCTGAGTTTATTTTATTTGTATCTACTTTAATGCGCATCAAAGCAAGATTATTATTGCCAAGAAAAGAGATAGATGCTTCTGGAAATGAAATTGATCCTCGCCAAGAATTGATTGACAAAATTCTGGAGTACAAAAAATTCAAAGAAGCAGCAGTGCAAATGGCCGAGATGGAAGCCATGCGTATGTTGATGGTGAAGAGAGGAAATTTGCAAAGAGAAATTTCTTCCATTGGAGAAGAAGCATCAGAAGGTACCGAAATACAGAATATTACTTTATTCAAGCTGATGAAAGCGTTTGAGAAAGTAATGCAACGTGTACACGAGCGTCAAAACAAACCTGTTCATACCGTAGTTCGCTACAACTATACCATGGAAGGAAGTAGAGATTATATGCTCGATTTTGTGAGTAGAGAGAAGACGGTTGCTTTTGAAAAAGTATTTGAAATTTGTGAAGACCGGATTCACGCCATCTTTTTATTCTTGTCTATCTTAGAATTGTCTCAACAGAAATACATGAAACTATTGGTAGGGCAGGGCATGAATAATTTCATTGTGGAGTGGAATGAAAACAGAGAAGCCGATATAGCCGATGAAGGCTTAACAGAAGAGGAGCGGACTGAGCAAGAAGGAAGTTTTGAATAAACAAAAAACCTGGCTACCTAGGGCAACCAAGTTTTTTATTTATTCTGTCATATTATTTAAGGACGATTCAATTTTAAGCCTGCTGGTTTTTTCTTTGGAAGGTTGCAATCAAAAAGAGTATAGAGGTGAAAATAAATAATCCTATGCTTATTTGCGGAACCAACAATGTTAATGTGAGGTAATTATAGCTAGCATCTGGTCTTAGGAAATAAGCAATAAACCCTGTATATAATAATCCAATAGCCACAAGTCTTTTTGCGAAAGAAAATTTATTGAGTAATATTACTTCCCTTCCTAGAAGTAGAGCACCAATGAAAGGGGGAATGCTGGTTAGCCAATATTCCATAAAAAAAAGCCCAAATACAAAACTCATCCCAAAAAGCCCACACATTTTATCTCCGCAAATAATAATGCAGGAGTAACTGATGATGACCCAGATGGGGTTCATTTTTTTGATGGAAAAATTCATGTTGATTATTGAATACGTTTATTTTTTTTGTTATGTTTCTTCTTTTGAAATGTAGCTACCACAAAGAGAATAGAGATGAAAATGAATAATCCTATACTTATTTGCGGAACCAACAGTGTTAATGTGGGGTAATTGTAACTTGCGCCTGGTCTTAGGAAATAAGCAATGAACCCTGCATATAATAATCCAATAGCTACAATTCTTTTTGTGAAAGAAAATTTATTGGGTGATATTACTTCCCATCCAAGAATGAATATTCCAGTAAAAGCAGGTATGCTGATGAACCAATAGTCAATAACAAAAAGCCCGCCTAGATAGCTCATGCACCAGAGAATGCACATTTTATCTCCGCAAATAATAATACAAGAGTAGCTGAGTATGACCCAGATTGGGTTCATTTTTTTGATAGAGAAATTCATTTCTTGATAATTAATTTAGTTAATTACACGGCCCTTTACTTGGTAATGATTTTTTGACTACGCCAACCTCAACATTGGGAATATTGTTATTTTTATAAATCTGCAGCGTATTATAAACACCTGAAGGAGTTGCTGTTAAGTATTTCATTGTACCTCCAAACGGATAAGGGATCGCTTGACTTGAAAAAAATGGATCCACTTCAGTGAATAGACTAACTGCAAAGTGAGCACAGTTTCCATTTGATAAACTATAATCTAAAGAGGTTATGTTTTTTAACCGATTAGTGATAGTTGAAAATTGTTCACTTGTTGCTGAAACTGTATAGGATGCGTTAAACTCACGCTCAGAACCTATTTGTCCGTCATTTACAATTTTCCCTTTTACAAAATCATCAGGGTTTACTATTGATTTGAATCCGTTTTCTGGATAAAATCCAATGCTTTGATGTATTTCTTGACCATTTATGCCTCTCTTAGTTAAAGTGATAAAAACATGTCCTGGACTGCCCCCTATTATATTGAATAAAAGATTAGGGAATGAGTTTGCAGGAATATCTGCATTTATTTTAACGGAGTATGTTGCACCATTATCTGGAATTATTTTGAAGCAATCCACCATTTTTCTGGCATTTACGGAATCTTTTGTTTCGGAATTATCAGCTTCTACTTCAATAACTTCAATACTTCCACCGCCTGCAGATTCGTCAAGTTGCATATTCTCAACTTGTCCAATGTAATTATTTTCAAAATCACTATTTCCTCCATGTAGCCAATACAAACTTATGAATATTGAATATGTATTTGAAAGAACTCTATATCCATAAACTGTTACTGTTGGTAAGGTTGAAGTATTTTTGTTGGCTATATCATTATTTGTATCAGTATTCTTGAATGTATTATTGCCAGACAAAAAATATTTACCAATAATTTCTTTATTTAAATTACTTACAACTATCGTCCTTTCTCCATCTATGCTTTCATTTATAGAAATTTTATTTGAAACCCATTTTCCTTTTTTATTACTCGTAAGAATGAATTCTTTTTTGTTATCTGATTCAAGAAAAAACAAGATACTTACTGGTTGATTGTTTTAATATACCAATTTTGATTTTGTAATGGAAAGTTGACTTTTGAAAGAAGGATGACTATTTGCCATCGTCCAAAGTAAGGCAGTTGATTGAAAATCCTCTTTAGATTTACTTTCTTCAAGTTGCTGATTATGTTTATTACATCCAATTGTAGTAATTAGTAAAGCTAAAAAAAGTGTAAAGTATTTTTTCATGTTTAAAATATTTACACAATATTAGTTTGAACATATATCTTATTGAATTGATATTAGTCAATTTTAATACGACTCAGTGTTTCCTCAGTAATACCTAAATAAGAAGCTATATATTTTGCTTGAACTCTATTAATGATTTCAGGGTAACTCTTTTTTAAAATTTTGAATCTTTCTGCAGAAGTATTAAATCTCATAGTATAATTTCTTTCCTCACTTAATATATAATATCGTTCGGTAAGAATTCTGCCAATTAAATTAAATTCTGGAAAGTTATAATAGATATGTTGCAAGTCGGTATAGTTTAAATAGTGTAATTCACTGTTTTCAAGGGCTTCAATATATTCTAGCGATGGAGTACGTTTATAAAAACTTTTAACAGAAATAATTACATCGCCTTCACTCATAAACCAATTTGAAATTTCACGATGGCCTTTTTTGTAGAAGCATCTCAATATACCACTTTCAACAAAATATATGTTTTCAGAAACTTGGCCAGCTTTTTGAACTAGAGTTTTTTTAGGATATACTTTTGTTTTTATTCTACTCTCGATAAAATCAATGAGACCAGGGGAAAGTTGGGCTATTTGTGTTAAATATGCTACAGCAGGATTAGGCATTTATATCTAATTATTGACTTTTATCAATTTTATATCAATTCTAATATGGTTTGTTCTCTATTGATATTAATTAGATAGTTGCACATTGGCAACCTTCACTTGCTCCTTCATCAGCTCTCGCACTGCATCAGCAATGCCTTCTGCATCGTATGCACATTCTCTGTGAAGTTCTTTTGGCGTACCATGTTCTACTAATCTGTCTGGAATTCCTAAGATTTTAACATCCGCCTTGTATCCGTTCGCGTTCATGAATTCTAATACGGCCGATCCAAATCCACCCACAATAGTACCGTCTTCAACGGTTACAATTTTTGAATAATTGCTGAATACTTCGTGTAACAAATCTTCATCAATGGGTTTTACAAAACGAAGATCGTAATGCGCAGGATCAATGCCTTCTGTTCTTAAATTGCGAATAGCTGCTTGTGCAAAATTACCAGGATGACCGAAGCTTAAAATAGCCACTTCTTTTCCATCTTTTAATTTGCGCCCCTTACCAATCGTAATTGCTTCGAATGGAGTTCTCCATTCGGGCATAACACCTTCTCCTCTTGGGTAACGAATCACCACTGGATACTGTGTTTCATCTAACTGAGCAGTGTACATTAAATTGCGCAATTCCTTTTCATTCATGGGTGCTGCAATAATTAAATTAGGAATGCAACGCATGAAGGAAATATCGTAACAACCATGGTGGGTAGGCCCATCTTCTCCTACTAAGCCAGCACGGTCTAAACAGAATACAACGGGTAATTTTTGTAAGGCAACATCATGTACCACTTGGTCATAAGCACGTTGCATGAAGGAAGAATATATATTGCAGAACACTCTTAATCCCCGCGTAGCCATACCTGCACTTACTGTTACTGCGTGTTGCTCGCAAATACCCACATCAAATGCTCGATCCGGCATTTTATCCATCATGAATTTGAGCGAAGAACCACTGGGCATAGCGGGTGTAACACCCATTACTTTGGGGTTGGCTTCTGCCAATTCA
>JBKBWE010000236.1:0-4677 GCA_046289145.1 Sediminibacterium sp. | reverse complement strand
TGGATATAGAGAGCAATCCAACTTAAATAGAACAGGTATTTCATGGAGCGCTGGATTGAAAAGGGCTAAACACTTAATAAGAACAGGTATTTTTTATACCCAATTAAATTATCAAACACCGGGTGGTATAACAGCAGCTCAAATGTTGATTAATCCACGTTTGTCTAGGCAAGCAACGGCCACTTTACCAAGTGCAATTGTTCAAAAAGCAGGCATTCAAAATAATACCCTATGGGTAGGCGTACATGATAGTTATCAGATTAATCAACAACAAGTAATCAAAAGTTTTGTATCAATTAATCAAACTGATTTTTCTAATCCGTTTATTACCAATTTTGAGAAGAGAAATGAATTGAATTTATCAGCAGGTATACAATGGGTAATTCAACCAAAATCAGTGTTAAATAAATGGAAATGGATAATAGGAACAGAATACTTAATCAATGAATCTGCCATACAAAATTATACCAATAACAAGGGGGTTGCAGGATTGATTCAAGCGGATGATATTGTTTATACTCGACAAGGGTTCTTATTTACTCAATGGAGTTTTAAACCTGCTCAAAAGTTACTGGTGAATGCAGGAATTAGTTTGAATCAGCAGTTGTATGAATTTAAGTCATTGCTGATAATGAATCAGCCGCTTAGTAATAGGAAAATACAATCTCCTATTAGCCCAAGATTTACATTGAACTATAGTTTGACTACAAACTTAAATTTATATGGAATTATTTCAAGAGGTTTTTCTGCTCCAAGTTTAGCCGAAATTAGGCCATCTGATGGTAATTTTTATCCTCAATTAAATGCCGAGCAAGGCTGGAATACAGAGATTGGAATAAAAGGTAGTTTGTTCAATGATCAAATATTATTAGACTTATCATTTTATTCTTTCCAGCTAAAAAATGCCATAGTTAGAAGGGCTGATGTTAACGGGAATGAATATTTTATTAATGCTGGAGCAACCAATCAAAATGGTCTTGAGGCAATGATTAAATATATATTGATAAAAGACTCAAAAGGTGAAAAGTACAATATTGATTTTACCAATTCATTTAGTTTTCAACCTTATCGTTTTATTGATTATCAACAAGCTGGCGCAGTTTTCAATGGCAATCCAATTACTGGAGTTCCTAAATATATGTGGGTATCCACTTTTAATTTTGCACATAAGAATGGTTGGGCATTTAATATTACTGCCAACTTAACCAGTAAAATATCGTTGAATGATGCTGCAACAGTTTATGCAGAAGGCTATGAATTATTACAGGCTAAATTATCCAAGCAAATTATATGGAAGCAATACCAATTTCAATTATTTGCAGGGGCCGATAATTTATTGAACCAGACATATAGTTTAGGTAATGATATTAATGCTGTTGGGAATCGATACTTTAATCCAGCTCCAATTCGTAATGGTTATATGGGTGTCAGAATCAATTTGCAATGATTAACTTCGTAAATAAACTCAAATATGGCTTCCATACTAATTATTGATGACGAAAGAGCTATTCGGAATGTATTAAAAGATATTTTAAATAATGAAGGATATACTACAGAAGAAGCAACTGACGGAGAAGAGGGATTAAAAAAATTCAAATCAGCCAATTTTGATTTGGTGCTTTGCGATATTAAAATGCCAAAAATCGATGGCATAGAATTTTTGCAAAAAGCAAAAGAGATTAATGCTGATGTGCCAATTATAATCATTAGCGGACATGGTAATATTGAAACTGCAGTAGATGCGGTTAAAAAGGGTGCATTTGATTATATAGCTAAGCCACCTGATTTAAACAGGTTATTGATTACCATCCGTAACGCTATGGATAAAAATAGTTTGGTTAAAGAAACCAAAGTATTAAAGAAAAAAGTGGCAGGTATTCAAGAAATCATTGGACAGTCTGCACCGATTATTAAAATTAAAGAGACCATTGAAAAAGTTGCTGCCACAGATGCAAGGGTGTTAGTGACAGGCGAAAATGGAAGCGGGAAAGAATTGGTAGCAAGATGGTTGCACGAAAAAAGTAATAGGGCATCAGGAACTTTGATTGAAGTGAACTGTGCTGCTATACCTGCAGAATTAATAGAGAGTGAATTATTTGGGCATGAAAAGGGGTCATTTACTTCTGCCATAAAACAACGGATTGGAAAATTTGAACAAGCAAATGGAGGAACCCTTTTTTTAGATGAAATTGGCGATATGAGTTTAAGTGCTCAAGCTAAAGTGCTAAGAGCTTTGCAAGAGGGTAAAATTACTAGGGTGGGTGGAGATAAAGAAATTGCAGTTGATGTAAGAGTGGTGGCTGCTACCAATAAAGATTTATTAAAGGAAGTGGCCGAGAAAAATTTCCGTTTAGATTTATACCATCGCTTAGGGGTTATTCTAATTCATGTTCCTTCCCTAAACGAAAGAAGAGAAGATATACCGCTATTAGTCACTCATTTTTTAACTGAAATAGCAAAAGATTATGGTCAAGCAACAAAAACTATAGCTAATAATGCTTTAGAGCTGTTGAAAAAGCATAATTGGACAGGTAATATTAGGGAGTTAAGAAATGTGGTGGAGCGTTTAATTATACTTTCTGGGAAGGAAATATTGGCAGAGGACGTTAAAAATTATATTTAGCAAAACATTATATTTAATTATTGAGCATTGTATTTGAATTAGATACATTTGTTTAAACTAAAACCGTTTTATGGGCTTAGCGTTGTTTATTATTGGAATATTAGGTTGGCATATTGGTATGTATGGCATGTTTAAGAAAGCCGGCATTGATGCATGGAAGGCTTTTGTTCCATTTTACAATACTTGGGAAATTGTTCAAAAAGCAGAAATTAAACGATTTTGGTTTTGGTTACAATTAATCCCTATTGCAGGTCAGTTTATCACCATTTGGATTACCATCATTTTTGTGATGAATTTCAAGAAAGTTTCTGTACCTGCACATGCTGCTGTAGTGTTCTTCCCATTTATTTATTTCCCCTATTTAGGGTTTTCTGAAAAAGAAAAATGGCATGGTCCACAAGCGCTGAATCATTACCACAAGCCTGCTTCAAGAGAATGGATTGATGCTGGAGTTTTTGCTGTAGTTGCAGCAACCATCATTAGAACATTCGTTTTTGAAGCTTATGTAATTCCAACAGAAAGTATGGAGAAGAGTTTATTGGTGAACGACTTTTTATTTGTGAGTAAAATGAGTTATGGCCCAAGAGTTCCTCAAACTCCCGTTTCTTTTCCGTTTGTACATAATATCATGCCTTTTAGCTTAACCACTCCTTCTTATATAAAAGAAGTTCAATTGCCCTACAAAAGGCTGCCTGCTTTAACAACAGTCAAAAGAAATGATGCAGTAGTATTTAATTTTCCTGCAGGGGACACTATTATTAACTTGCCCGAATTTGGAAGTAAAATTACCTATTACGAAGTTTTAAGAAGTAGTCAATTTAAAGGAAATAGGGAAGCCTTATTAGCTGAGTATCCTATTTTGGTTCATCCAATGGACAAAACAGATAATTATATCAAAAGATGTGTAGGGGTTCCTGGAGATATATTAGAAATTAAAAATGCCGATTTATTTATCAATGGGAAACCAGCTGAACTACCAGAGGGCGCCCAAACAGATTATATTGCCACCACTAATGGATCAGGTTTTTCTGATGAATTTCTACAAGATGAGTTGGGCATTGATTTAGAAAATAATAATGGCAATTTTTCTCCTGGACCAGATAGTAAAACATATATTTTCAATATCACTGCAGCAGCTGCAGAAAAAGTAAAAAAATACCCAGGTGTTATTTCTTTAACTAAATATGTGGATACGAATGTAGGCATGTTCTTTCCTAATGATGAAGCAAATTTTCCATGGACATTGGATAATTATGGGCCTCTTACCATTCCACAAAAAGGAAAAGCAATTGCTTTAAATCAAAATAATATTTCATTGTATCGTAGGTTGATTACCGTTTATGAGCACAATGTTTTAGAAGAAAAAGACGGTCAATTCATTATTAATGGCCAAGTGGTTAATAGTTATACACCTCAATACAATTATTATTGGATGATGGGAGATAATCGTCATAGAAGCCAAGACAGCCGTTTCTGGGGCTTTGTTCCTGAAACTCATATTGTAGGTAAAGCGTCTTTAATTTGGTTTAGCTGGAATAAAGGACCAAGATGGGATAGATTATTCAAAGTGATTCAATAAACTGAATGAAAGAAATTGTATTCCAATACCAAGTCTTAGAGAATGCATCAGCTCTTTCAACAGAAGATGCACAACTATTGCTAAAGGCAAGAGCAGTAACTGCAAAAGCGTATGCCCCTTATTCTCAGTTTCAAGTTGGGGCTGTGGCGCTACTAAATAATGGAGAAACGGTTGAGGGGACCAATCAAGAAAATGCCAGTTATCCAGTTGGGATATGTGCAGAAAGAGTATTGCTGTCTGCTGTATCATCATTATACAATGGGGTATCAATTAAAACGATGGCCATCAGTTATCACAACTTGAAAGGGGAAAGCAATAAACCGGTAAGCCCTTGTGGAATATGTAGGCAAAGCCTTTTAGAACAAACTATAAGACAGCATCAACCCATTAAACTTATTTTAAGTGGGATGGAAGGAGTAGTATATATTTTAGAAGATGCTGCTGCTCTTTTACCTCTGAGTTTTACAGCTATGGA
>JBKBWE010000005.1:0-27270 GCA_046289145.1 Sediminibacterium sp. | reverse complement strand
CCATCATTCTTGCTAATGGTGCTCTTACAACATGTGATTGAATCCATGAGATTTCTCGCAAAGCTTTGTTTTGTAATTCAATGGATGCAAGATTTTTCTCTAGCTCTAAGGTTCTTTCTTTTACTTTTTCTTCTAAAATAATATTTTGATTGGTTAACTGAGAAAGTAGAAATACGGTGTATAGTAGGTTCCTGATTCTTAAATCAACTTCCGTTAAATCAAATGGTTTGGTTAAGAAATCGCTAGCTCCACCTGATAAAGCTTTCTTTTTTGATTCTGGAGTAATATCAGCTGTTAAAACCAGTATTCGCATCAAAGGAAATGCAGTAGGAGTTTTTTTCAATTCCTCCATGATATCAAAACCAGATACTTGTGGCATCATGAGGTCTAATAAAATCAATGCAGGTTTATATTCTCTAATTGTTGCAAGGGCTTGTGTTGAGTCGCTGATAGACTTTACATTTGTGTAACCCTTCATCATGAGTAGGTTTTCTAATACTTCAATATTGGCTAAAGTATCATCTACTATTAGTATTCTCGCATCTTTTAAATCTTCTTGCATCTTTAATTATTTTATAATAGAGTCTATTGCCGCTAAAAATGATTTTACTTCAATTGGTTTAGTAAGGTAGTTATCTGCACCTGCTGCTTTTAATATGCTTATTTGATTTGGCATTGCATCTGCACTAATTACAATTATTGGAATTTGTTTTGTTGCTTCATTGGATTTTAATTCTAATAAAATATCTTTTCCATGTTTATCTGGTAGATTTAAATCTAATAAAATTAGGGAGGGCTTTACTTCAATTGCTTTTTCAAGCGCGCCATTTCCCCTCATATGAATCACTAATTTTATACCATTTCTTTTGGTATCAATAATTTCTTGAACTAGTTCAATATTGGGCATATTGTCTTCTATATACAACACAGTTCCTTCCTGGCTATGTATGGCTGTATGTTGATTCAATATGGCTTCCTTTTGAATGGTATCTAAATGGTTTTCGCATTGTTGTAACTCAATCCAAAATGTACTTCCTTTTCCAGGTTCGCTTTTTACGCCTACTTTTCCACCCATTAGGTCTACTAATTGCTTTACCACTGCTAATCCTAACCCTGTCCCTTCTACATTTGATTTTTCTGCACCAATTCGTTCAAAGGGGATAAAAATTCTTTCTAAATCTTTTTCATCAATCCCCCAGCCAGTATCTGTAACTGAAATTCGAATAGGTGTATACCCGTCTTCTGAAACCGGTTTACTATCTACTGAAATTGTTACTTTACCTCCATCATTATTGTACTTGATGGCATTATTGGTCAAATTAATTAGTACTTGTTTCAGTCTCTGTCTATCTGCTCTAATATATACTGGGACGGTATTATTTAACTGTGATATTAAACTAATATTTTTTTGATTAGCAGAAAATAATAAGCTATCCTTTATTTCATTTATAATTTCATACACTTCTATAGGTTCTACTGAAATGCTTATTCTTCCAGATTCAATTCTAGAGATATCCAACACTTCATTAATTAAATTCAATAAATGTTTTCCACTATCTAGAATATGTTGAACACCTTTTTCTTGAACAGGAGTTAGTTCACCCATTTGTAATAATTGACCAAAGCCAAGTATAGAATTCATGGGCGTTCTTAATTCATGACTCATTTTAGATAAGAAATCAATTTTAGCTTTATTTGCTTTTTGAGCTTCATTATTTGCATTGATTAAAGAAACATTTGCATTTTCTAAATCCAAAGTTCTTTCTTTAATTTTTTCTTCTAAATGCAAATTCAAATCCTTTAATTCGTCCTGAATACGCTTACGTTCTGTGATATCTTCTTTGATGGCTATATAATGTGTTATTTCCCCCTCGTCATTCATGATTGGTCCTATCGTTGCCTGTTCCCAATAAAGTGTTCCATCTTTTTTTCTATTGTGAAAAGTTCCTTTCCACTCTTTTCCATGGGTAATATTACCCCATAAATGTTGGTACTCTTCTATACTGGTTTCCCCCGATTTTAAAACTTTGGGATTTTTACCCAATAACTCTTCTTGTGTATAGCCTGTTGTATGGAAAGTATATGGGTTTGCGTATTCAATATTACCTTCTAAGTTGGTTATAACAACTGTTAGGGGGATCTGTTCCACCGCTCTTGACAACTTCCTCACTTGTTCTTCGGCAATCCTTTTATCTGTTATATCAATTCCCATGCATTGCATTTCGCTAGGTTTTCCATTCGAATCTGTTAAACAAACAAATTCCCAAAGAGTCGTTTTTATTCCTCCTTCTTTTGCAGGCTTGTCTAATTCAATTTGATGAACTGTTCCGGGGTTCATAATACAATTCATCACTACTTCTTGTGTCCGCTTGTGATGATAATTGCAAATTGAGGTTAATGAATCTCCTTTGGCCAACCCTTTGCTTTTATAGAGCCACCCAAACTCATTTTCAAATGTTTTATTCCAGTAAGTATGCATCCCTGTAAGATCAGTGCGTAATACATAATGGGTTGGACTATTTACAATTCTTTGTAATCTTTCTTCACTTTCTTGCAATTCTATTAATGCTCTTTTTTCATTGGTAATATCTCTAGTGATTCCCAAAATACCTGTTACCTCATTTTGGGTGTTCCAACTTGGCTTTATTATAATAAGAAACCAGAATGCTTGTCCATTCTTTTTAATGGCCTGTCCTTCTAACTGCCAAATATCTTTGTTAGTTAATGTTCCACTCCTTAATTTATCTTTAAAGGATTGCACTATCTCAATATATTTTTCAATTGTTTCTGGCGCATATTTATCATTCAAAGAACCAGACAGAAATTCTTCGGGTGTATACCCAAAAATTGTTTCAATTGATGGGCTACAGTAGTTCATTTTAAAGTCTTTGTCTGTAGTCCAAATTAAATCTGCTATATTCTCTGTAATCTCTCTGTACTTTCTTTCACTCTCCTGAATTTGTTTATTAAATCGCTGCCTAACTTGCATATTTACGAGGGTCTCTGCAAATACGGCAAGCAAATTTTGTTCTTGACTAGTAAAAAAATGCTTCTTTTTAACTGCATCTAATCCTACAAAACCTAAACATTTACTACCCTGCATGATGGGTACGGTTATACAACTCTGGATACCTTGAATCTCAAGCCCTTTTCTTAGTACTGTATTTGGGGGTAGCGCAGTTACATCAGGTATATGAACCGATAATCCCTTAGAGTGTTGTTCTATCCAATCTTTTGCTATTTCAAATGGAATGAGTTGCATATCATCTTTGTGTGCAACAATCTCTTCATTACACCACTCATAGGTATTGCTTAGTAATTGGTGCTCAAAGTCGTATTCAAAAATATATACCCTATCTGATTCTGTAAACCGGCCTATTTCTTCTAATGATTCTAAAATGGCAGTATCTGGATCTTCTTTTAATTCACCTAAATAGGTTTTAGCTGTTTTCATCATTAAGCTTTGCAGCTTATTTTGAAATCGTAATTTTTTTTCAATGGATATTTGAGAACTAATATTAGTAATGGTAGATAAAATTCTTTCCAAGGTTACTCCATCTGCTGCAAACTCTGGTTCGGCTTCAAATAAAATCCAAGTTGTATGCCTGGTTTTTTTATTATGCACTCCTGCTATAATATCTGTAACTGGTTTTTTTGTCCTTTTTACAATTTCAATTGGATTATTATCAATAGGGATTAGATTGCCATCATAGTCAATTAATTCAAAGCCATGTTCTGGTGATCCTATGTTACTGAATTTTTTAATGGTAAGCCCAAAAATTCTATCCGCAGCTTTGTTTGCGTAAATTGGTTTTCCCGTTGCATCATAGTAAACAATGCCAATATTTATTTTATTAATTAAAACCTCATTAATAAGCACTTTTTCATCCATATATTAAATGTTTGCTTGCCGATTGATGAAGTTAATAAATATATCTCTTCTATTATTTTGTTAATATTATTCAAAACAAGCTTGACTATTTTTTGCAATTAATTGCTAGCATTTGAAAGACTGTATCTTTGATTGTATATTATGCTATATAAAATATTAACTGTTGCCGGACTAGCTACCTTTGAAATTTATGCTGCAATTCCAGCAGGATTTGCATTTGGAATTACACCTTGGGTAATTTTTTTTACTACTGTTGTTGGTGGTTTAGCTGGGGTATTTGTAGCTGCTTTTTTAGGTAAACATATTCAACAATATTTGAGTAAATTCAGAAAACCCAAAGAGAAAAAAGCAGATAAAAATGCATTGATTTTTAAAATCTGGGAAAAATACGGTGTTATAGGTTTAGGCTTTTTTGGTACATTAACTGTGGGTGCACCTGTAAGCATTGGCGTTGGTACGGGCTTAAATGTGTCCATTCAAAAATTAATCATTTGGTGTTGTGCCGGTGTTATAACTAGGTGTGCTTTATTTACCGCATTAGGGCATTTTGGAATGAAACTCGTCAATTAAAATATGAAAGAGCCAATCAAGAATATCATTTTTGACCTAGGAGGTGTTTTTTTAAATATTGATTTCCAATTAACCAATCAGGCTTTCATTAAAATGGGGGTACCTCATTTTAATGAAATGTTTACGCAGCATTATTCAAACCCCTTATTTGAGTTACTGGAAACAGGCAAAATTGATGAAGAAGCATTCTATGATTTGTTTAGGCAAGAATCAAAAGTAAACTTAAGTAACGAACAGATTAAATTGGCATGGAATGCTTTGTTATTAGACTTTCCTCCAGAAAGAATTGATTGGCTTGAAAAAATTGGAAATAAATACCGCATATTTTTATTTTCCAATACCAACCAAATTCATCACGATCATTTTATTAATGATTTTGCTACCCAATTCCCAGGAAAAAACTTTGATGCATTTTTTCAAAAAGCCTATTATTCACAACATCTTGGCTTGCGAAAGCCTTATCCTGCCTCTTTTCAGGCAATCTTAGATGAGCAAGGTCTCGAAGCCCATGAAACCCTTTTTATTGATGATACTATTAAAAATGTTGAAGCAGCACAAGCTTTGGGTTTACAAACCATTCACTTAAAACACCCATTAACCGTTTTAGACCTAGACCTTTAGATGACTATTTAATTTCTTCAAAATCAAGGTAATCGTCTTTTTTTACTGCCGATGGAGTTGCTTGTTTTTGCTGCGGCTGTTCCTGTTGGCGTGCATATTCTTGTTGTTGAAACGCTTGATTTTGTTGCATTTCAGACATTTTTTGCTTGATTTGGCTAGCGGTTTTACTCACTGGAATGACCAACCCAAAAATGAATCGATACAACATATATATGGCTAAGGCCCAAAGTAATACTTTAAACATAAGAGCATAAAAGTAGGAATTAACCTATTATGGGCCTGTTAAAACCCTCCGAAATCGGAAGAGCGGCAAAAATTTGGATTTTAGGGTCTAATTGACGTATATTTGCAACAAGCTAAGAATCAACAGAAGGGAACGACTATCGTTCCCTTCTCCTTTTTTACCATGGCAACAGACAACAATATTAACCTAGTTGAGCAATTTTTACAGACTATTTTGGCAGAAGAGCCATTGTATTTCTTGGTTTCTGTAAAAATTAAACCCACCAATAATATCAAAGTGTTTTTGGATGGGGATAGTGGCTTACCTATTGAGAAATGCGTTTATTTTAATCGCAAACTCTATAAAATGATTGAAGAAGCAGGAATTTACCCTGAAGGGGAATTTTCTTTGGAAGTTTCTTCACCTGGGATAGACGAACCACTCCAATTAATCAGACAATATCAAAAAAATATTGGGAGAACCATTGAAGTGGTTTTTACCGACGATACTATTAAAGAAGGGATACTAGAAACCGTAGCAGAAGCAGATATCATGATACAATGTACCACTGGTAAAGGCAAAAAAGCAGTTACTGAACAAGTAGTTATTCCTTTTTCAAATATTAAATCAACAACTGTACAAATTAAATTTTAGCAGAATAAAAAAACAGCGTTATGGCCAGTATCAACTTAATTGAGGCGTTTCAGGAGTTTAAAGACGCAGAAAATATTGATCGTCCCACGATGATGAAAGTGGTAGAAGACGTATTCAAAACCTTGCTTCGGAAGAAGTTTGGTGCAGACGATAATTTTGATGTTATCGTAAACGCCGAAAAAGGTGACCTTGAAATCATCCGACGCCGTATGATTGTAGAAGATGGGGAAGTGAATGATCCCTTGGCAGAAATAGCCTATTCTGAAGCTGCCAAAATTGAACCGGATTTTGAAGTGGGCGAAGAACTGTATGAAGAAGTAGATATTTTAGATTTTGGTCGTAGAGCCATTTTAGCCGCAAAGCAAACACTGGCAAGTCGTATCAGTGACTTAAAAAAGAATGTGCTGGTAAAAAAATATGGTGACCGTGTGGGTGATATTATTAGTGCAGAAGTTTACCAGGTTTGGAAAAAAGAAGTATTGTTATTAGATGAAGAAGGTAATGAGTTAATATTACCTAAGTCTGAACAAATTCCTCAGGATTACTTTAAAAAAGGGGAGAATATTCGTGCCGTAGTTGCTAGGGTTGACATGAAAAATAATACTCCTGTTATTATTTTATCTAGAACAAGCCCAATGTTCCTTGCCAAATTATTAGAGATTGAGGTTCCTGAAATTTTTGATGGGTTAATTGCTATCAAGAAAATTGTTCGTGAACCAGGTGATCGTGCTAAAGTGGCTGTTGAGTCTTACGACGATCGTATTGATCCTGTAGGTGCTTGTGTGGGTATGAAAGGAAGTCGTATACATGGTATTGTTCGTGAATTGAAAAACGAAAATATAGATGTGATTAACTTCACAACAAATATTCAATTGTTAATTCAACGTTCATTAACGCCTGCTAAAATCAGCTACATGGACTTAGACAACGATAAAAAACAAGCGAATGTTTATTTAAAAGCAGACCAAGTGTCTTTGGCCATTGGTAGAAGAGGGGTAAATATTAAATTGGCTTGTGAATTAACAGGCTATGAAATTGATGTTTATCGCGAAGACGAAGAAATCACGGATGAATTTGATATTGACTTGGATGAATTTAGCGATGAAATTGAGACTTGGATTATTGATGAATTCAAAAAGATCGGTTGTGATACAGGTCGCAGTATTTTAAAGCTAACTGTGGATGAATTAGAGCGTAGAACCGATTTAGAGCGTGAAACAATTGAAGAAGTGAGAAAAGTACTACAAGAAGAATTTGATAGAGAAGAATAAGCAGCCAATAACCACGTATATTTGTCAAGTATGCGTGGCTTAGTTGTTACGCATATTAGGACCCAAAAACAAAGAATGTCAGAACTGAAATTACCGAGACTGTTAGCAGCCGCCAAAGAATTTAACGTTGGTCAGGATACCCTGATCGAATTCTTGGTGAAGAAAGGATTTAACAGAGATGACCTGAAGCCAACTGCAAAGCTTCAGGAAGACCATTACCGTGCCCTTCAGGCAGAGTTCCAAGGCGACAAAGTTGCGAAGAACAAAGCCGATCAAGTAGAAATACCAAAAGGTAGCCAGAGTGAAGCAAAGAAGAAGAAAGACGAAGAGGAAATCACTTTTAGAAAGGAAGAGAAAAAACCTGCTGAGCCTGTAGCCGACAAAAAGCCTGTGGTAGAAGCAGAAGTGCCAGTTGCTTCAACTCCAGTAGTTGAAACAGCACCAAAAGAAGAAACCCCTGTAGTTGCTCCAGTTGCAGCAGTTGAACCTATTGAAGCTTCTGTAAAAGCAGTTGCTCCAGTTCAAGAGCCAATTGTTGAAGCCCCTCCTGCTCCTCCAGTTGTGGCTGCTGTTCCTGAACAAGTTGCAGCTCCAGAAGTTATTAAAACTGAAGTGGCTCCTATTGAAGGACCCAAAGTCATTCATAAAATTGATCTCTCTGCAATTGACTCTTCTACCCGTCCTAAAAAGACCGCTAAAAAAGTAGAACCAACTCCAGAAAAGAAAGCAGATACACCTAAGCCTGCTGCTAAGAATACACCTAATCCTACTGCAGCAAAACCTTCACCAGTAGCACCTGTAGCGGCTGTTGTTCCTACAACGCCACCTCCACCTCCAGTGGTTGATGCTCCCCCTACTATTGAAAATATTCGTGCAGAAAAATTAGAAGGGCCAAAGATTTTAGGTAAGATTGAATTACCTGTTAATAGCGATACTCGTCCTAAGCCAATGGGTAGAGACGAAAAGCGCAAACGCAAACGTATACCAGTTGATAAAAAAGGAGAACCCAATGTTGCTCCTGCAAAAGATGCTGATGGAAGACCATTGACGGGTCCTAATCGTCCAATTGTTCCTGCTAGAAACAACAACCCCAATGCGGGAAGTGGTGGCGGCGGTGGCTTTAATAGAGGCGGCGGCGGTCAAGGTGGTTTTAATAGAGGCGGTCAAGGCGGAGGAAATAGAGGCAGAAATGATCGTAATGCTCCAAGAGTTGAAGACAAAGAAATTGATCAAAAAGCAATTCAAGAAAAAATCCGTGAAACGCAAGCTAAGCTTGCAGGTACGGGTGGTAGAGGAAAGAGCCTGAAAGCCAAATATAGAAGAGCCAAAAGGGATGAAGCCGCTGATGCGCAGGGCGATGACATGATGGAAGACAACAAATTACAAGTTACAGAGTTTGTAACTGTAAGTGAGTTGGCTAACTTAATGGATGTAAGCTTTGCTGATGTGATTGGCAAGTGTATGAATTTGGGTATTATGGTTTCTATTAACCAGCGTTTAGATGCAGAGGTTATAGAACTAGTAGCAAGCGAATTAGGTTTTGAAGTTGAGTTTATTGGTTTAGAAGACGCCGATGATTTAGATATGGATGATGAGGAGGATGATGATGAAGAAAAAACAGATCGACCTCCAATTGTAACCATCATGGGTCACGTTGACCACGGTAAAACATCTTTACTAGACTATATCAGAAATGCCAATGTGGTAGCGGGTGAAGCCGGCGGTATTACCCAACATATTGGTGCATATGAAGTTACCTTGCCGAATGGTAAAGCCATCACTTTCTTAGATACACCTGGTCACGAAGCCTTTACAGCAATGCGTGCTCGTGGTGCTAAAGTAACTGATATTTCAATCATTGTTGTAGCTGCGGATGATGCAGTGATGCCTCAAACAAGAGAAGCAATTAGTCACTCTCAAGCTGCATCAGTTCCGATGATTTTTGCGGTGAATAAGATTGATAAAGACGGCGCAAATCCTCAAAAGATTTACGAGCAATTGTCTCAAATGAACATATTAGTAGAAGCTTGGGGTGGTAAATTCCAGAACCAAGAATTGTCTGCTAAGCAAGGGTTGAATGTAGATTTGCTTTTAGAGAAAGTATTATTAGAAGCAGAATTATTAGACCTAAAAGCAAATCCTAATAGAGAAGCTACAGGTACAATTATTGAAGCATCTTTAGATAAGGGTAGAGGTTATGTAGCTACTATCTTAGTGCAAAACGGTACACTTCGTCAAGGTGACTTGATAGTATCGGGCCAACATTATGGTAGAGTGAAAGCCATGTTTAACGAGCGTAATCAGCGTATTGAAGTTGCTCCTCCATCTACCCCTGTGGTAATTCTTGGATTGAATGGTGCACCACAAGCAGGTGAGAAATTCAAAGTATTTGAAGACGAAGCTGAAGCAAAAGAAGTAGCTACCAAGCGTGCTCAAATTTCTAGAGAGCAAGGATTACGCGCACGTAAGCATATCACTTTAGATGAGATTGGTCGTCGTTTAGCGTTGGGCAACTTTAAAGAATTAAATATCATCATCAAAGGTGATGTGGATGGTTCTGTAGAAGCTTTAAGTGACTCTTTACAAAAACTCAGTACTGCTGAAATTGCAGTGAGAGTGGTGTTGAAAGGGGTAGGTCAAATTTCTGAGAGTGATGTATTATTGGCAACTGCTTCTGATGCAATTATTATCGGATTTAATGTTCGCCCTTCAATGCAAGCCAATAAACTAGCTGATACCGAAGGGGTTCAGATTAAACTTTACTCTATCATTTACCAAGCTATTGATGAAATCAAGAGCGCAATGGAAGGTATGTTGGAGCCTAAGATTCAAGAAAAGATTACTGCCAACGTTGAAGTTAGAGAGGTTTACAAGTTTGATAAAGCAACTGTAGCTGGATGTTTTGTATTAGAAGGAAAAATTGCCAGAAACAGTAAAATCAGAATTATCCGTGATGGTATTGTGGAATATCCGAAAGGAGAAGGACAAGCAGCCGAATTGGGTAGTTTGAAACGCTTTAAAGATGATGTAAAAGATGTATCTACCAATATGGAGTGCGGATTAACCATCAAAAATTTCAATGACCTTAAAGTAGGAGATATTGTTGAAGCTTTTGAAGAAGAAGAAGTAAAGCGTACTTTATAATAAATTGATCTAAATAAAGCCTCAAACCCTGTGTTTGGGGCTTTTATATTTTGTTAAAAGCATTGCAGAGCGTTAAAAACCGCTTTGGTTTGATTATTTTTGATACTATGCAAGGGATGAAAAAATCGTTCGTATTAGCAGCCGTTTTGTTAGTTGGGTTTTTTAACTCAGTTGAAGCGCAGTCTAAAAAAGTTATTGCCGATAAAATTGTTGGTCAAGTAGGAGATAAAATTATTCTACGCTCTGAGATCATTAATACCATTGCAGATGCTAAGCGCCAGTCTCAAGGCCAGGAGAATGTAATATTACCTAATGAATGTCAGGTACTCGAAAGTCAGTTAATTCGTAAAGCTTTGTTATTGCAGGCACAAAAGGATTCTTTAAATGTAGAAGACGATGAAATTGAAGCGGAATTAGACAATCGAATCAGACAAACTATTCAACAATACGGTTCAAAAGATATTTTAGAAGAGATTGCTGGTAAAACTGTTTACCAATTAAAAGATGATTTTAGAGAAGCATTTCGTGAGCAAAAATTGGCTGATCAAATGCAACGTAAGATTGTTGATAATATTAAAATCACTCCAACAGAAGTGAAATTATATTATAGTAAAACGCCGCAAGACAGTTTGCCTTTTTATGAAAGTGAAATTGAAGTAAGTCAAATTGTAATGATTCCGAAAGCTAATAAAGATGTAGAAGAATATGTTGCAAAGCAGTTATACGATTATAAGAAACAAGCTGAAACCCAAGGTCCAAAGAAGTTTGAGCAATTAGCTAAAAATTATTCTGAAGATCCAGCTGTTAAAGAAAATGGTGGGCAATACACATTGAATAGAAATGATAAGTTTTGGGACCCTGCTTTTTTAGCTGGTGCATTTAGGTTGAAAGAAGGACAAATATCTCCTGTGATTAAGTCTAAGTTTGGTTTACATATCATCATGATGATTAGTCGTTCTGGAGATGAAGCTATTGTAAGGCATATCCTCAGAATTCCTCCAATCACCGAAGATGAAATTAAAGAGACCACCGATAAATTAGATTCAATTAGAAATCAAATTAAGACTGGTAAAATTAATTTTGCAGAAGCAGTTAATAAATATTCTGATGACGATAATAGTAAGTTCAGTGCTGGTTCTTTAGTAGGGAGAGATGGGTCTACATTTATTTCTTTGGACATGTTAGACAAAGACATGATTAAGCCTATTAGTGATATGAAACCAGGTGATATTTCTTCGCCTCAAATTTACCAGGATGAAAGAGGTAGAAAAGTGGCACGCCTGATTTATTATAAATCTAAAAAAGATCCGCATCGTGAAAATTTAAAAGACGATTATAATAGAGTAGCGCAACGTGCATTGGAAGAAAAGAAGACTGCTACTTTAGAGAAGTGGTTTAAAGAACATATTCCCACTTATTATATCTTAATTGATAACGAATTCACCAAATGCCCTGAGCTAGCACAATGGAAGCAAGCTGCTGTTAATGCTGCAGAAGGCAGAAAGCAATAGTTAGGTAAAATATTGATAATCAACCATTAAGTCAAGAGTAATCATGATTTAATGGTTTTTTTATGCCTAATTTATAATAAAGGGAAAAAATTATTTGGAAAATAGATGTATATACATGTATATTTGTATTGTGAAACTTGAACAAGCCATACAAAGCACTAAATTCAAAAATGAAATGCACAAAGCAAGTTTGAATATTTTGTATACTGCTTGGTGGTTGAAGACGCAAATGAGTAAGGTTTTGAAGGAGTTTGGGTTAACACACGAGCAATACAATGTATTAAGAATATTAAAGGGGAAGTATCCCGAACAGCTATGTGTAAAAGATATCAGTTGTAGAATGATTGAGAAGAGCTCTAATGTTCCAAGAATTATTGATCGTTTGGTAATTAAGAAATTGGTTAAAAGAGCCGACTCCCCTACCGATAAAAGGGAGACGGTAATCAGTTTAACACAAGCTGGATTAGCAGTTTTAGCTGCATCAACAGAAACGGTGAATCAATTGATGGACGAAATGGTAAAAATGGAAAGTAAGGAAGCGGAACAATTGAATTTACTGTTGGAACGCTTAAGAGGAACCGAAGTATAAATTTTTTTAAATAATTACATGTACATACACTTAAATAAATAGTCATGAAAACAGTATTACACAAAGCAAACACTAGAGGTCATAACAGCTTTGGCTGGTTAAACAGCTTTCATAGTTTTAGTTTTGGCCATTATTATAATCCGGAAAGAATGCACTTTGGTGCACTAAGGGTTTTGAATGATGATACCGTTGCGCCTGGTATGGGATTTGGAAAGCACCCACACGATAATATGGAAATTGTCTCTATTCCTCTATCTGGAGATTTGCATCACCAAGACAGTACAGGAAGAAATGAAATAATACGTCAACACGATGTACAAATCATGAGTGCTGGTAGTGGAATTGCACATAGTGAAATGAATGCTAATAAAGATCAGCAAGTAAAATTTTTGCAAATATGGGTAATGCCTAAAGAATTAAATATCACACCAAGGTATGAGCAAAAGTCTTTCAAGCCAGCTGATAGGACCAACCAAATTTTAACCGTAGTAGCACCAGACAATCAAGATGCTGTTTGGATAAACCAAGATGCATGGTTTTCATTGGCCAATTTTGATGCTGGTAAAACCACTGAATATGGACTAAGAAATTCAGCAAACGGAGTTTATGTATTTGTGATTGGGGGTTCTGCAACCATCAATGGAGTTGAATTAAGTGAGCGAGACGGATTAGGAGTTACTGAAACGGATAAACTAAGTATAGTAGCCAATTCCAATACTGAAATTTTATTAATAGAAGTTCCTATGAATGTAAATGCAGATTAATATGAAAACAAGAACCATAGAAACAATTGCTTACGGACAACCAATGGATATGGGTGGATTCCCTATTCGTCAAGCATTGCCCTCATCTAAAGCAGATATGTTGGATCCCTTTTTATTATTGCATCATGCTAATATAAAAGTAGCTGAAAATGTAGATGTTAAAAATGCTGGTGTTGGTCCACATCCCCATCGTGGATTTTCTCCAGTTACTTTTATTTTTAAAGGCGGCGTGCATCATCGCGACAGTAGAGGAAATAGCCATATTGTATATGAAGGGGGAACACAATGGATGAATGCTGGAATGGGGGTTATTCATAGTGAAAGGCCTCCGGCAAATATTCATGAATTAGGTGGTACCCAAGAATTAATTCAACTCTGGATTAATACACCTGCTGCCAATAAAATGGACGCACCAGCTTATATTCCAGTAAATAAAGAAGATACGCCAGTTGTTAGCTCTGAAGATGGATTAACGAATATACAAGTTATTGCAGGAGAACTGAATGGTATAAAAGGAGCGATTGTGCCCCAAACTCAAATTAATATGTTTACTATTCAGATTAAAAAGGGGGGCACTAATTTTATTCCTTTTGCGGTATCGCATAATGCATTTATCTATTTACTCGATGGAAAAATAAATATTAATCAGCAAGATGAACTCCAAGCATTTTATATGGCTTCTTTCAATAAAGATGGAGACGGTGTTCAAATAACTGCTGCTGAAGACAGTATTTTATTGATGGGAACAGGGGAACCTTTGAATGAACCTGTAGTATCTCATGGCCCATTTGTAATGAATAATCAAACCCAGTTATTAGAAGCGTTTCGAGATTATCAAATGGGTAAGATGGGGGTTCTTATAGAAGATTAAACATATACAAAACAGACTTTTTCAATTAAATATTTCCAAAAATTTTTCAAAAAATAAAAATCAAAAAAATGGCAACTTACAAAATCGACCCAATGCACAGTGAAATCACTTTTAAAGTGAAGCACTTAATGATCACCAATGTAACTGGTAGCTTTCAACAATTTGACGCTACATTAGAGGCAGAAGCAGATGATTTTAGCGATGCAAAAATTAGCTTTGAAGCTGCAATTGATAGTATTTCAACCAATAATGAGCAAAGAGATACACACCTGAAAAGCGATGATTTTTTTGCTGCAGCTACTTATCCTACATTAAGTTTTGCATCTACTTCATTTACCCACAAATCTGGTTCTGAATATGCACTTAAAGGCGATTTAACCATTAAGGGAAATACAAAGTCTGTAGAATTAGCAGTTGATTTTGGTGGAAGAATGACTGATTTTTATGGCCAAGACAAAGCTGGTTTCGAAATCACTGGTAAAATTAATCGCAGTGAATTTGGTTTAACCTGGAGTGCTGTAACAGAAGCGGGTGGCGTGGTAGTAAGTGATGAAATCAAGTTAAATATGGCTGTTCAAATGGTAAAACAAGCTTAATTAGTCTTGTTTGAACCCAATGGCCGAAAAATCGTTATAAGTATATGCAGATTGAAATAATAACCGGAAGTCCTAGAAAAGACAGTGTTACGTACAGAGTTGCGTTGCATTTACAACAATATTTGCGTGAGCATACCGATCATATGGTAGGAATTATAGATGTAAGAGAGTGGAATTTACCTTTATTACAGAATGTATTTTCCTCTGTGGATCAAACTCCCGAAGCATTTAAACCTCTTGCTAAAAGAATGTTCGCAGCCAATGCCTTTATTCTGGTTACTCCTGAATACAACGGCAGTTATGCCCCTGCCCTGCAAAACTTGTTGGATCATTTTCCGAAACAAGCAAGAAAAGCATTCGGAATTGTAACTGCTTCAGTTGGAGCAATGGGCGGTATGCGTGCCTCTCAACAGATGCTACTGTTGGTTGCAGGGCTTTTTGGTATTGCTTCTCCTCAAATGCTTATTATACCTCAAGTTGACAAAAAATTTGATGGAAACGGTAAATTGGTAGAAGAGGGTTTTAAACCATCTATTGATAATTTTACTAAAGAATTACTTTGGTTAGCGGGTAATCTTCAACCAGAATCTGTTGCCGAAAAACGGACTGTATATAATTAATTTTTAAAAGGGTGGCGGAGTTGTAACTTCGCCATTCCTTTTTATATAGCACCATGAGCGATGAAATAAAACACGAATGTGGCCTGGCTTACATTCGTTTACGCAAGCCCTTCTCTTATTACCTCCAAAAACATGGAACGGTAACTTACGGCTTAAATAAGCTGTACCTATTAATGGAAAAACAGCATAACCGAGGCCAAGATGGCGCTGGTTTAGCAATGGTAAAATTAAATATTGAACCAGGTAATCCATACTTGCATAGAATGCGTAGTAATGCTCCCCAACCCATTGCTGATTTATTTTTTAAGATTGGTCAGGAAATTCAAGAGTTGGAGAAATATCAACCAGATATTAAACAGCATCCTGGGTTAATGAAAGGGCATCTTCCCTTTTTAGGTGAATTATTATTAGGACATCTACGTTATGGTACACAAGGAAAAAACAATGTAGAGTTTTGCCATCCATTTATAAAACGAGATTTAATGCCTGGCAAAAACCTTGCATTAGCAGGTAACTTCAATCTGGTAAATACTGATGAACTATTTGATCAGATTGGCGTGAACCCGGGAGACTTTCAAAAGCAAAGTGATTTAGCTGCCATGATGGAAGTGGTGCATCATTATCTGGTAAAAGAAGATGAGACTAATCCGAATAATGCCAATATTGCTAAAGTATTAAAAAATGCAACACCCATTTTTGATGGTGGATACACCATCGGTGGCTTATTAGGTAATGGACATAGCTTTATCATGAGAGACGCTCATGGTATAAGGCCAGCATATTATTATATTAATGATGAAGTAATAGTTGCAGCTAGTGAAAGAGCTGCCATTAGAACCACTTTTAATGTGGGGGAGAATGAAGTAAAAGAATTAATGCCGGGTACCGCTTTATTAGTAGATGATGTAGGAAACTACCAAATAGAAAAAATATTAGAACCCAAAGAAAGAAGAGCATGTTCATTCGAACGAATTTATTTTTCTAGGGGTAGCGATGAAAAAATTTATAGGGAAAGGATTGCATTGGGTCATCATTTAAGTGAAACCGTTTTAGAGCGCATTGCTTACGATTTAAAAAACACCATTTTCTCTTACATACCTAACACAGCTGAAGTAGCATTTTATGGGTTGGTGAAGGGTATGGAAGAATACCTCAATAAAATAAAAGTAGAACGTATTCTTAGTTGGGGTAATGACTTTACACCAGATAAGTTAGAAGAAATGGTGAATCGTAAAATTCGCCAAGAAAAAATTGCAATTAAAGACGTTAAGTTAAGAACTTTTATTACCGAAGACGCCAATAGAAATGAAATGGTACAACACGTGTACGATATCACTTATGGCACTGTTCGAAATAATGAAGATACCTTAGTAGTAATTGATGATAGTATTGTAAGGGGAACCACTTTAAAAGAGAGTATTATTAGAATGCTTTCAAGATTGAATCCTAAAAAAATAATTGTTGTTTCTTCTGCCCCTCAAATAAGATATCCTGATTGTTATGGTATTGATATGAGTAAATTGGGAGACTTTATTGCTTTTAGAGCGGCCATTGCTTTGTTGAAAGAGCGCAATATGGAATACATACTTGATCAAGTTAGAGACCAAATCATTGCTCTTGAAAATAATAATGAATTACATACAGAGAACGTAGTGAGACAAATTTATAAACCATTTACTACGCTAGAAATTTCCGATAAAATAGCTCAGTTAATTACTCCTGAAGGGGTGAATGTGCCTGTTGAAGTGATTTATCAAACCATTGAAGACTTACATGAGTGTTGTCCAACCAATACAGGCGATTGGTATTTCACTGGAAATTATCCAACACCAGGTGGAAATAAAGTGGTGAATAAAGCATTCTTGAATTACCTAAGTGGTAAAAATGTTCGCGGATATTAATTAAGGAAGAATATGGTTCTCATAAGCAAAACTGACTAAATGTGTGAGGTTTCTTACATTGAATCTTTTGTATAAGGGCTGTATTCTCTTTTCTATTGCAGATGATGAAACACCCAAAATATCGGCAATTTCTTTAAAGGAGTATCCTTTAGCAACATATACTAAGGCTTCTTTTTCCTTGCCTGAAATAGTTAAAAATTTTTGAACTGCTTTATTAATGACCTTCTCAAACTCCTCTTTGTCTGGTCCTTGCACGTCATAGTGCATTACTATACCAAAATGTAGATTTCTATTGATTCTGAATCTACCAATTATATCGTTTACTAAGCCGTTTTTATCAACGGATAAAATACCAATTTTTACTTCCATTGGAACCATGGTTCCATTCTTATGAATTTTTTTAATTTCAACAGAAAAACTATAGTTTTTTATGCCTGTTTTTCTGCTTAAAATGAATTCAATTGTTTTAGCATTGATTTCATGCGAAAATGCTGCATAGCTAGGATCGGTCTGTTTAATTATGGTTTGAAGAGTAATTTCATCATCTTTAAAACCTAGTGTTTCTTCCCACCCATCTGCATAAATCAGCTTCTTATCTTTGAAAGAGTAGATATAAATGGCTTCATCTGGAAAACGGAGCAAACTTCTTTTATACTGTTTGTATGAATTGCTTTCCGGATCAGCTGGTAAGTCCGTTACAATAGACGGATCTATTTCAGACGGCTTATTGGATTTATTCATACCCCAATATAGGAAAAAACTGAGTAATTACACAGTTGTTGGGAGTGGGCTATTGCGCTAAATTTGCATTAATTAACTATCGGGGGGTAGTTAATTCTAAGGTCACAATCCGAAAGGTATGTGGCCTTTTTTATACTCGATAACAGATGGCGTTGATATTCATTCCAGCACCTACTGAAGCAAACATTATAATATCTCCTTGTTCTAATTGGTGATTGCTTAATTCTCCTCTTTTTACTAAATCATACAAAGTGGGAATGGTAGCAACTGAACTATTCCCCAATTTATGTATGCTCATTGGCATAATATCTTTGGGCACTTCTTTAATACCATACAATTTAAACAGTGCTTTAATAAAACCTTCATCCATTTTTTCATTGGCTTGATGGAGGAAAAATTTTTTCACTGCTGTTACGTCAACACCGCTTTTTTCCAAACAGGCTTTCATAGCAAGTGGTACATTTTTGATAGCATATTCGTACACTTTTCTTCCTTTCATTTTTATATATCTAACAGCTGGGTCTGCATTAGGTAAATAAGACTTACCCATAGTAATATATTTGAGCTCATCATTGCAATGACTCTGCATACTACTAGCAATTATGCCAGAGTTGGTTTCTTCTCCTTCCACTGCTTCAATTATTGTAGCACCAGCACCATCACTAAAAATCATACTATCTCTATCATAATGATCTATCACCCTACTTAAGGTTTCGGTTCCTATAACCAAACATCTTTTTGCTAAGCCTGCTTTAATAAATGCATCAGCTTGTGTAACCCCTAAAATCCATCCAGGGCAACCAAATAATACATCGTAAGCAACACAGTTGGGGTTAATAATTCCTAAAGCATGTTTAATATGTGATGCTAACGAAGGAACTGCATCTGATTGGATGGTATTTTTTAGAACATTTCCGAAATTATGGGCTACAATAATTTGATCAATGGTCTCATGGTCTATTCCTGCATCTTCTATTGCATGTTTAGCAGCTATAGCGCCCATATCACATGCTGTAAACTCATTACCAGCATACCTACGTTCCTCAATGCCAGTAATATCTTTAAATTTCTCAACAATTTCTGATGAAGCAGTTGCTATTTTTACATGATCTTCTCCATAAAATTCTTGGGCTGCAAAATCTTTATTGGTTTTAATATGCGGAGGAATATAACTACCTGTTCCTGTAATAACTGTTCGTATAGCCATCGTTCAGTGTTTATATGTTCTATTCAAATGTAATCATAAATAAAAAAGGGATGGCAAGCCATCCCCATTTAATTTTAAAGCTAACAACTGTTTATAAGTATTGATCGCCTTTATTGCGTTTTACTTCAGCAACGTACTCTTTAATGGCTTGTTCTTTCTCCTTTTTACAAATCATCAAAACATCTGGAGTATCTACTACAATAAAATCGTCTAATCCTTGTAATAGCAATAATTTTTCTTTTGGTGCTGAAACCATGCACTTTGTAGCATCAATAATAATTACATTTTCAGAAGCTACTGCATTGCCTAAGTAATCTTTTTCTAGATTGTCGTAAGCGCTATTCCATGTACCTAAATCACTCCATCCAAATGAAGATGGAATTACATATACATTGTCTGCTTTTTCCATAATAGCAAAGTCTATAGAAACATTGGTACAAAGCGGATAAATTCTGTTAATAGCATCTTTTTCTGCAGGGGTATTAAAGTTGGCTTTTTCTGCATCAAACAACTCATACATTTCGGGCTGATACAGCTCAAATGCTTTCATTACATTTTTTACTTGCCATACAAAAATACCTGCATTCCATAAGAAGTCTCCACTAGCTAAAAAGGTCTTAGCTAATTCTAGATTAGGTTTCTCCGTAAATGTTTTTACTTTATAAATTCCATCAGCAACTTGCATGGGTTCATGCTGAATATATCCATAACCTGTATTTGGATGAGTGGGTTTAATCCCTAAAGTAACCAAAGACTTTATATGAGATACAAATTCTAATGCTTGTAAAGTGATTTTTTTGAAATTTTCATTATCCAAAATCATATGATCACTAGGGGCTACAATTAAGGAAGCTTCTGGATCTTTTTGTAATAACTTGTAGGATATGTACGCAACACAAGGTGCCGTATTTTTTCTACTTGGTTCAGCAAGAATATTGGCTGGGTCTAATTCTGGAAGTTGCTCCTGAACAATGGAAACATATTCATCGGATGTTACAATGAAAATATTTTCATTGGGAATAAAAGCCGCATAACGTTCATAGGTCCATCTAATTAAAGACTTACCCGTATTTAAAATATCTAAAAACTGTTTGGGATAGCCTGTTCTGCTTTGTGGCCAAAAACGGCTTCCAATCCCCCCGGCCATAATGGCTACATAATGGTGTTGATTCATTTGAATGTCTTTAAAATCTAGATGAAAATTAATACGCTGTTACAAGCATAGAAAACGTAGTCCCGTTAAACTTATTGCTTATTTTAAACAATTCCCTCCCTAATTAAATCATGAATATGGATGATACCTTTATAAATGCCATTTTCGGCAACAATTAGTTGACTGATATCATGTTTTTTTAATAATTCTAATGCTTCAACGGCTAATGTGGCTGGATGAACAGTAATTGGATGAGATGATAATATATCAGAAGCACAAATAGTACTTATATCACTTGTTTTTTCTAGCATTCTTCTGAGATCTCCGTCTGTTATAATTCCTAATAATTGTTGATTTTCATCAACTACTGCGGTAACGCCCATTCGGTTTTTAGTGATTTCTACAATTACTTGCTTTAATGTAGCACTTAGAAGTACACAAGGTTGTTCATTAGCTGCTGCTAAATCAGCTACTCGTAGATATAGTCTTTTTCCTAGATTGCCTCCTGGATGAAATTTTGCAAAATCTTTATTGTTAAATTGATTCAATTTCATCAAACAAACTGCAAGTACATCTCCCATTACCATTTGTGCCGTGGTACTGCTGGTTGGTGCTAAATTGTTAGGACAAGCTTCTTTTTCAACAGTGGTATTGAGCACTAAATTGGCTTGTTTGGCCAAAAAGCTCTCCGTATTTCCAACCATTCCGATTAATAAGTTCCCAAAGTTGTTGATTAATGGAATTAAGACCTTAATCTCAGGACTTTCGCCGCTTTTGCTGATTAACATCACAATATCGTCAGATGTGACCATTCCTAAGTCTCCATGTATGGCATCAGCTGCATGCATAAATAAAGAAGGAGTACCCGTTGAATTGAGTGTTGCAACTATTTTTTGAGCTACAATGGCACTTTTGCCAATCCCACTAACAATTAGTCGGCCTTTCCCTTCATGAATAGCTTGTATGATTTTCTCAAAGTCATTATTGATAAAGGCTTTTAAGCCAAATATGGCTGCAGCTTCTATTTCAATAGTTTGTTGTGCTAGTGCTTGTATATTGTTATTCATGCTTGGCAAAGGTAAACTTTAACAGCTTAGCAGCGATAATGCATTAGGTATTCATTAACTTCGCTCCCCTTTTGCAAAAATGCCCTGATTTTGTCAAATATGTTGAAATATCAAGGGAAAAATGACAAAAATTGTTTAACTTTTACTAGCATCAATTGTTCTAGATAAAGAAAATAGTATTCCCCCAATGACAACCAGTACCAAGAAAGCTCCATCAAAAACCGTCACTAAAAAAACTGCAACCAAAAAGCCTATTGCAGCCAAATCTGATGCAAAACATCAATATCCCATTCATTCTGCTTTAGAACAATATTTTGGATTTAAAGAATTTAAGGGAACTCAGGAATCGGCCATTAATAGTTTATTAGATGGGAAAGACACATTTGTGATTATGCCAACGGGTGGAGGAAAAAGCTTATGTTATCAATTACCTGCTTTAATACTCGAAGGTTGTGCAATAATTGTATCTCCTTTAATTGCATTGATGAAAAACCAAGTAGACTTGGTACGTGGCTATAGTGAAAATGATGAAGTAGCCCACTTTTTAAATTCTTCTTTAAACAAAGGACAAATAAAAGCGGTTAAAGACGATTTAAACAGCGGCAAAACTAAACTGCTTTATGTTGCGCCAGAAACCCTGACCAAACAAGAAAACCTAGAATATTTTAGTGACCTTAAAATTTCCTTTTTTGCTGTAGATGAAGCTCACTGTATTTCTGAATGGGGACACGATTTCAGACCTGAGTATCGTAGGTTAAGGGAAATGATGGACATCATTAACCCAGACATTCCTGTAATTGCCTTAACGGCTACTGCTACACCTAAAGTTCAAAGTGATATCGTAAAGAACCTTGGTTTAAGAGAAGCGAATATTTTCATTTCTTCTTTTAATAGAACCAACCTTTTCTATGAAATTTTACCTAAAATTGAGAAAGACCAAACAGTAAAAAGCATTGTAAAATTCATCAGTCAACATAAGGGTAAGAGCGGTATCATCTATACGCTCAACAGAAAAACAACCGAAGAACTGGCTGAGTTATTGGTGGCTAATAAAATAAAAGCAGTAGCATACCATGCGGGTCTTGATCAAAAGCTAAGGGCAGATCGGCAAGACCAGTTTTTAAATGAAGATGTTCAGGTGATTGTAGCCACCATTGCTTTTGGTATGGGTATTGATAAACCAGATATCCGTTTTGTGATTCATTTTAATATTCCTAAATCAATTGAAAATTATTATCAGGAAACTGGTAGAGCAGGAAGAGATGGTTTAGAAGGTATTTGTGTTTTATATTATTCTCATAAAGATGTTTCAAAGCTTGAACATTTAATGAGAGATAAGCCGTTGAGTGAGCGAGAAGTTGGCGCTCAATTGATAGATGAAATGGTAGCTTATTCTGAAAGTGCAGTATGTAGGAGAAAAATTTTATTGCATTATTTTGGAGAAGACACCGAAACAGAGAACTGTGGACTATGCGATAACTGTAAAAATCCAAAAGAAAAATTTGAAGCGAAAGAGGAAGTTGTAAAAGTACTTAAAGTAGTGAATGCATTAGATGGAAGATTTGTTACAGACTATGTTGTAAATGTATTGTTGGGTAAACTTACTCCACAGATTTCAATGTTCCGCCACGATGCTTCACCTGTATTTGGAATAGGAAACGATAAAGAACCGCATTTGTGGAATAGCTTAATTAGACAAATGCTATTGGAGAATTTGCTGATTAAGGATATTGAAGAATATGGATTAATTAAATCTAGCGATGAAGGACAAAAATTTTTAAAGAAGCCAACTTCTTTTAAAATGGTCTTGAATAACTTGTTTGAAGATGCCAACGCCGATGATGAAGAAGGCGAAGGTGCTGCTCAAACAGGTGCTGCAGCTGATGAAAAATTATTTGCGATGTTAAAAGAGCTCAGACAAAAAGAGGCTAAGAAAAAAAGTCTTCCTCCTTTTGTTATTTTCTTAGAGAGTTCTTTACAAGATATGGCCACCCTGTATCCTACCACATTAGATGAAATGAATAAATGTCAAGGGGTAAGCAAGGGGAAAGCGATTAAATACGGTAAGCCTTTTGTTGATTTAATTGCCAGTTATGTTGCGGAGAATGATATAGAAAAACCAGATGATTTTGTGATGCGTAGTGTAGCAAATGCAGCCAGCAATAAAATTTATATTATTCAAAATGTAGACAAAAAAATACCATTAGAAACTATTGCTAAAAACAAGGACCTTAAACTTGATCAACTATTAGAAGAAATGGAAACCATTGCTGCCAGCGGAACAAGGCTTAATTTGGATTATGCAATTGATGAATGGTTAGGTGAAGATGAGCAAGAAGAAATTTTGGAATATTTTAAAAGTTGTGAAACATCTTCATTAGATGTTGCTCGTGAAGAGTTGTCAGAATTTGATTTTAACTGGGAGCAGTTAAAAATTATGAGAATTAAATTCCTAAGTGTTTATGGGAACTAATATTATTTTTTGAAAAATATTTTTGCCCGATTCGCTACATTCTCACTGATATTTATATAATACAGATTTAAGTCTGCTACATGATAATTCTTGGTAGTATAAAAAATATTTCCCAAAAATTTGGGCTTGGGCGTCCATAATACATTGCCTTCAATTTTTGCAGCAGCAACAGTAGGAGCAATCTTATTAAAATTTAATAACACACCACCTTTGTTTAAGCTTCTATCGGAAACAGGCATAGCTTCGTTCCATGTAAGTGGGTTGGTTACTATTGCTTTATATTTTTCTTGTAGAATTAAAGGGGGAGTATAGCCTTCTCTATAAGTGCGCCAACTTACTATGCATCCTATTTGGTCTGCGTTTTTGCAGGCTTTAATTTGAGTATATTCATTTTCAGCAACAGGGAGTCCAATTAAATATGCAGCTACTAATTTGTTTTGGAGAGGCTTATTATCAAAGAACTCTTTTAGCAATCTTTTTCCATGCGTAGTTCCCTGACTATGAGCTGCAATTACAATAGGTTTATTTTTATGATGATGATTTAAATAATACTCAAATGCCGTTTTTATATCTGCATATGCTAGTTCAAAAGCAATTATAGCAGCAGTACTATCTGTTGCATTTTTAGGAAAATAGGCTTGCAAATTGGCCTGACGATACCTAGGTGCAAAAACACGACCCACTTCATTAAATATACTTGCTTGAAAAAGTATGGTAGTATAGTCTGTTTTTGTGTTTAACTCAATATTATTGATTGGTGCACTATAACCATAAGGCAACTGATCATCTGTATAAGTAGTAGGATGAATAAAAAAAACATCTACTGCACTATCTTGTTGGTAATGGGATTTTAATGGTTTAGGAACACTATCTGCAGGATCCTTTTTAAAAGGATGTGCAGCCCAATAATGTAAGTCACTATAATCAGGGGTATTAATATGATCTCGACGTTCATAATTTTTTTCCATTCTCTTGTAGGGTACCCCACAAGCAATCGCCAAAACCATAATTGATAATAAAACATTAATCTTCTGTTTCATTTGATAAAGGTCCAGCTTTTTTGTGATTTGCTGCCTATTACCTACAGTTATTGAATTTGCTGTATTTTCGTAAAAATTTATTGTTATGGCCATACCAGTTGTTGATTTAGCCGAATTTACTCATGGAACACCCGAGCAAAAAGCTTCTTTTGTACAAAGTCTTGGAAAAGCGTATGAAGAAGTAGGATTTGTTGCAGTTAAAAATCATGGAGTTCCAGATGAATTAATAGCCAACCAATATGAATATGTACAACAATTTTTTGCACTTCCACTAGAAAAGAAAAAACAATATGAAATTCCTGGATTAGCAGGTCAACGTGGTTATACTAGTTTTGGGAAAGAACACGCTAAAGGAAGTGATGCCCCAGATTTGAAAGAATTTTTTCAATATGGCCAAACAGTTGAAGACCATGATGCCATAAAATCAGAATATCCAGATAATGTTCAAGTGGCTGAAATTGCTCCATTAAATGACACTTTATTTAGCGCGTATAGAAATTTTGAAAAAAGTGGTAAAGCATTATTGCAAGCAATTGCATTGTATTTAGGTTTAGACGAACATTATTTTGATCAATATGTACATAATGGAAATTCCATTTTAAGATGCATTCATTACCCACCAATTACCCATGAACCCAAATCTGCAATCAGAGCAGAGCAGCATGAAGACATTAATTTAATTACATTGTTGGTAGGTGCTTCCGCTGATGGTTTGCAAATTTTAACGAAACAGGGTGATTGGGTAAATGTTACTTCATTACCAGAACAAATTGTGGTGAATGTTGGAGACATGTTGCAACGCCTTACTAATAACAAACTAAGAAGTACCACACACCGTGTAGTAAATCCTGCAAGAGAATTATGGCATACCAGCCGTTTTTCTATGCCTTTCTTTTTACACCCAAGGAGTGAAATGAGCTTGGCTTGTTTAGAAAGTTGTATTGATGAAAATAATCCAAAAGCATATCCAGATGCAACTGCAGGTGAATACCTTGATGAGCGATTAAGAGAAATAGGGCTAAAGAAATAATGATACTTGAATTTGTTAAGACATATCCCCTTTATGAAAGCTGTGTTCATGCACAGTATTACTGCTTTTGGTGGTCCTCAAGGTCATTTGGGAATGATGATCAAAACATTTGTTCAGCAACGTAAAGATGTTTCTGAGGAAGAATTATTAGACTATAATGGTTTCTGTCAAATGCTGCCAGGAGCATCTTCAACCCAGGTATTAACTTTAATTGGTTACAAAAGAGGTGGTATTCCATTGGCCATTTTTACGCTATTGATTTGGATTATCCCCGCGTCTATTTTAATGTCTGGTCTATCCTTTTTATTGGACTACTATGATAAAATAGCCCATCCATCTACCATTTTTCGATTTATACAACCTATGGCCATTGGTTTTATTGCGTATTCTACTTTACGAACTTTTAAAGTAGCGATACATAATACGATTACTTGGGTAATCTTAATTATAGCTACAGTTGCCACTTTCTTTGCCTTTAAAACACCATGGGTATTTCCTATTTTGATTGTATGTGCAGGTATTGCTACTAATTTTAGCGATAAGCGAATTCCACAAAAGGGGGTTCCACCTAAGCAGGTGAAATGGGGAAACTTACTGATTTTTTTATTTCTTTTTGGGGTTACTGGGTATTTATCAGAAACAGCTACAAAACAAAACTGGGAAAACAGAAAAGTATATAATCTTTTTGAAAACAACTATCGTTTTGGTAGTTTGGTTTTTGGTGGAGCCGACGTTTTGATGCCTCTGATGTATGAACAATATGTAACAAGACCTCAGTCTAAAAGAATCATCCAAAATAAAAGAGACGTACTTAAAATTAATCGAGAAGATTTTTTAACAGGATCTGGAATTGTAAGAGCCATACCAGGACCTGTGTTTTCAATTGGTGCTTTTACTGGAGGCATGGTGCTAAAAGACCAAGGAATCACTAAACAGTTAATCGGGTGTGTCATTGGGGTAGTAGCTATTTTTTTACCCAGTGCATTATTGGTATTATTCTTTTTTCCTGTATGGCATAATTTAAAGAAATATGCAGTGATTTTCAGGTCTTTAGAAGGAATAAGGGCCTCGGTAGTAGGTATTATGGCAGGCGCAGTAGTTTATTTATTAAACGACCATATTTTACCTGATTTATGGGTTCAAAATTGGTCTATTCTTTGGGATTTGGCAATTGTTCTCGCTACATTTTTGGTACTTAGATTAAACAAAGTACCCGCTCCTTTTATTGTAATTAGCTGTTTAATTTTAGGTGCAATTGCCTAATTTTTGTATCTTCCTTTACATCATAAACCTTTCTCATGGTAACTATTGCTTTATATAATTTAAAAGGAG
>JBKBWE010000235.1:0-4716 GCA_046289145.1 Sediminibacterium sp. | reverse complement strand
GCAAAGCCTTTTAGAACAAACTATAAGACAGCATCAACCCATTAAACTTATTTTAAGTGGGATGGAAGGAGTAGTATATATTTTAGAAGATGCTGCTGCTCTTTTACCTCTGAGTTTTACTGCTATGGATATGAAATAAGTCTTTAATTATGCGCTATTGAATAGCGATTGTTCTCTTTCTTAAAATAAATAGTCAACACTAAGGATAAAAATAAATAAGTGCCAATTATATAAGGCATGATAGAAACAATAGCTCCAAGTCCAAACCATCCTTTGGTGCTAATAAGCAAGTAAAATCCTAAACCTGCCTTTAATAATTCCCAAGCCCAAGCATTTGGATTGCCATCCATTAATTCTGTAAACGCATAAACGAATACATAAATGAATAAGCCATAATAAAACATGTCCGGACTTCCGATGGTGGCAATATTCCCAAATAAATAGCTAATAAAAAGTAGTAACAATCCTAACTGTATCCAAACCCAAGCTGTGAAGAAAGGGCCCGCCTTGGTTTCGTATTTATCAAAATGATAAGGATCTTCAATTTTAAATACGGGATATTTTTCTGCTACATCTGTAGGTCTCCAACCAGTAGGCATAAACCAAATGCGTAGTTTATCTTTTACACTTTTTGCATGCCATGCGTCTTTTATGAGTAACCATAAATGCATGAAATTTATTTTAATGGGATTCCATGTTCTTACAGGTCTTGTGATGCCATAAACAGGTTTAATAGTTGGCAATTCTTCTTGATAAGTGCCAAACCATTTATCCCAAAAAATAAAAATCTGCCCATAATTTTTATCTAAATATTCTGGATTAATTGCATGATGCACTCTATGATGCGAAGGTGTTACTATGATTTTCTCTAACCAACCCATTCGGTCAATATGTTGAGTATGATACCAAAATTGTGCAAACAAATGTAATGGAGCAACCACTGCTATTACCTGAGTTGGAACGCCTAAAATTGCCGCTGGTAAAAGGAAAATAGTGAATAGGCGTACAAAAGTAGAAATGCTTTGGCGCAGGGCGCAAGCAAGATTAAAATCTTCACTGCTATGGTGAATGATATGTGCGTTCCAGAAAAAATTAAATTCATGGTCAATTCGATGCACTAAATATCCAGTTAGGTCTAATGCAATAAAAGCTATAATATAAAGTAATACATTGGCTTCAATTTGAAAAATTGCCCAATGGGTTACCATCCAGTCATAGCTTAAAACTGCAATACTCAATCCCAAAACATCTTTAGTAGAATTGGTAATACCAGATGTTAAACTAGATACCATATCCATGGTTCTAATGGTATCATTTCCTTTTCGAATTCCCCACCATTTTTCCAGTAAAATTAATACCAAGAAAGCTGGCATAGCAATGAGTAGAATTTTTCCGTAAGTTTCCATAATTATTAGCTTAAAGATAATAAGCTATTGTCAAAATAACCCGATAATTAAATGAAAATAACCATCATAGGCGGCGGTATAATAGGACTAAGTAGTGCTTGGTTTTTGAAGAATGAAGGGCACGAGGTAACAGTGATTGATAAAACAGATATGCAAAATAATTGTTCATATGGCAATGCCGGATATGTATGTCCAAGTCATTTCGTTCCACTGGCTACCCCAGGAATTGTTACACAAGGTTTAAAATGGATGTGGAATGCTAAAAGCCCTTTTTACGTGCAACCTCGTTTAGACCTCAATTTAATTAAATGGGGATGGAAATTCATGCAAGTAGCAACTGAACAGCATGTAGAAAAAGCAGCTGTTCCCTTAAGGGATATAGCTTTGTTGAGCCAATATTGGTATGAACAGTGGGATCAGTCAACTGCATTTGATTTTTCCTATGAGCATAAAGGGTTATTGGAAATTTTTAAAACGGAGAAAGGGGGAGACAAGTGTAAGGCATTATGCGATAAGGCGCAAGAATTAGGATTATTAGATACTACAATGTTAACCAAAGATCAATTACAATCTTTAGAACCACAAACTGAAATTGATGCTTTGGGGGCTTTATTTTTTAAGTGTGATGCCCATTTATATCCTAATAAATTAATGCATCAATTGTTGGAAATACTAGCTCAAAAAGGGGTGAACCTGGTAAAAGAAGAAGAAGTAACTGGTTTTGAAAAACAAGGTAAAAAAATTACTGCGGTGAACACCATCAAAGCCAGTTATCCTACAGATGAAGTAGTACTTTCTTCAGGCTCATGGAGTAGAGAATTGGCGGCAAAACTCAATATGGATTTATTGTTAATGCCAGGAAGGGGTTATTCAATTACTTTAGAAAATTCGCCCTACCATATTAACCACCCAAGTGTTTTAGTAGAGGGAAGAGTTGCATTAACCCCTATGGATGGGAATAAAATAAGATTTGGTGGAACAATGGAGATTACGTCTACTAAAACCCCGCCAAGAATGAATCGAGTAGAAGGAATAATAAATGCGGTTAAAACCGTGTATACCCAATTTGACATTGGAATGCCAACCAACGAAAAGATTTGGTATGGTTATAGACCCTGTTCGGCGGATGGGCTTCCTTATATTGGAAGAGCCAAGCAATGGGATAATTTGATTATGGCCACTGGCCATGCAATGGTGGGCTTAAGCTTAGGGGCAGGTACGGGCAAACTGGTTGCAGAAATTGTTGAAGGAAAGGAATTGAGTATGGATATTTCTCCTTTTCATCCCAACAGATTTGATTAAGCTAATCTTCTATAATATAAGACTTACATAAATCAATGAAGTTGTATTTTTACATTCTATATGGATTGTAGCACCCAGTATTTGCCATACGAAAAAACCGGATTTTTTTCTAAGATTGTTCAGGACTACTTGCAACAACACGAAAATTTAAAGCCATTCTATTTGCATAACACCAATTTAAACGGTGTGCAATCTGCAATGAATGCAAGAGATCTACATCCGGTAAACAGAACTGTATTAGTAGAAGAACTGACTTTGCAATACCAGGGGATTGCAATAACCCCCAAAGTGCAAGAGCATATTCAATCATTACTTTTGCCTAATGCGTATACAATTACTACTGCGCACCAACCTAATATTTTTACTGGTCCGCTCTATTTTATTTATAAAATTATTCACACCATCAAGTTAGCATCGGAGCTAGGTGAAAAATTCCCTGAGAAAAAGTTTATTCCCGTTTATTATATGGGGAGCGAAGATGCCGATTTAGATGAATTGGGATTTGTTCATATTGGTGGTGAAAAATTGGTTTGGAATACAGCGCAAACAGGAGCAGTGGGTAGGATGAAGGTAGATAAAGCATTCATTACACTTATCCATTCTATATCTGGGCAAATTGGGGTTTTGCCTTTTGGAAATGAATTGACACAATTATTTTCAACTTGCTATACTGTTGGAAAAACCATTCAACAAGCTACTTTAGAATTGGTGAATGCACTATTTGGATCTTACGGGTTAATTGTATTAGTTCCAGACAACGCTCGATTAAAAAGCTTGTTTGTACCTATAATTGAAAAAGAATTAACCGAGCAGTTTTCTCAGCAAATTGTTGCAAAAACAATAAGTCAATTGCAAGTAAATTATAAAGTGCAGGCTGCAGGAAGGCCTATTAATTTGTTTTATTTAATAGACGATAAAAGAGAAAGAATTGAATTTAAAGACGGCGTTTATTCCGTTGTTGATTTAAACATTCAATTTACTAAGGAAGCAATTTTACAAGAACTTCAGGATCATCCTGAAAGGTTTAGTCCCAACGTTATTTTGCGAGGGGCATTTCAAGAGTCAATACTTCCCAATATTGTTTTTATTGGTGGAGGAGGAGAACTGGCCTATTGGCTTGAACTAAAAAATGTGTTTGAAGCTGCTAGCGTTGCATTTCCTATTCTGCTGCTGCGTAATTCTTTTGCTATATTATCTCCTAAAATTGCTGCCAAACAAGCTGCTTTAGCACTATCTGATGAAGAACTGTTTTTGCCAACACATCAATTGGTTAAAGAATACGTAACAACCCATTCAGATAAAGAATTAAGTCTTTCCGAAGAATTGGAAAACTTGACTCAATTTTACACAAAGCTCAATCAAAAAGCGGCATTAGTAGATGCGTCTTTAATTGAGCATATTCGGGCACTAGAAGCAAATGCTTTGAAAAAAATTAAAGCGCTAGAAACTAAAATTAGACGAGCAGAAAAAAGAAAATTTGCTACTGCAGAACATCAGATACAAGTATTGAAAGAAAACTTGTTCCCAGGCAATAGTTTGCAAGAGCGGCAAGAAAATTTCGCGCTATTCTACAGTAATTACGGGCCATCAATTATTGAATGGATTTATGCATCCTCTAAAGGAATCAATGCTGCATTTGGCCTGATGAAATTGACCCAATAATTATTTATTTCCACCTGGCTTTTTAATAGGAGGGGGAAGTACTGCTTTAGGTTTTTCAGTAGGTTTGTTGGTGTTGTTTCCTGGAACTGAAGGTGGCGTAGCAGGTTTCTTATTCTCAATGATGATATCTGATTCTGCGCCTAAATCTTCTGGTTTAATGTTTTTAGGAATTTCATAATCTTCTGAAGTACCTGTTCCCATATCTTCTCCTTCACCTCCTAAAATGGGGTTGGTACCATTAATATAATCAATGATGATATCATTACTCATTACTTCAGGCTTAATAAAGCTGAGTTTAGTATCAATGCCACAATTAGGATCTGCTGCAGCTTTATTAAAGAAATAG
>JBKBWE010000234.1:0-4742 GCA_046289145.1 Sediminibacterium sp. | reverse complement strand
CTGTAGTATAAACTTTGTCGTAACTCTCTTCTTTAAAAGTATTAACTCCTCTTATTGCTATATTACCAGGCGCTGGTGAAGCTGTCATTGATTTTTTTGATTCGCTTGCCATTGTTTCATACAACCTTTGCTCTCTTATTCTCCAAGGTAGATTGATGGAAGCTAAAATACTTGGTCGGATGTAGGGTTTTGCCTCACAAAAACATTCATAGTTGTCAAATTGACGCAGCGTTTCTGTTCTAAAAATGTTGCTGCTAAAACTGGTGCTGCTTGTGTTGCTGCTCGATAATTTCAATGGGTCCCATCTGTTTGGATAAATAGCATCTAAACTTGCATCATACATGCTGGTTAATAATTCTGCAGCCTTTTCTTTTCCATTCAATCCGTCTATCTCAATGGTCCAAGTTTCTTTAGATCCAGGTTCGTTAATATTTCTATACGTGCCAGTTCGAATTTTTAAATCTTTATTATTGAATTGAACGGCAATGGCTTGTTGATGGGTAAATAGTCTTCCCTTCCATATATATGCTTCATTAATGACTATACCGCCTCTGTCTTCGGCTGAAATAATTATTTGTTGCTGTGTTAGCTTACTCAATTGTAAAAACTGATAAGCTTCTTTTTGTTGTGCCGTTTTTATTTTTTTGGTAACATAAGTATTTTCTAAAGGATAATTGATTACAGACAAAATACTATCTCCTGGTTTGGTATAATTATTTGAATAATAGTGAAAAGTTTGCTTGCTATTGGTTCCTTCATTTACATCGTAAATAGTGATTATTTTTTCGGTAGTTATTGTTAATCCAAAACTGTCAATGGCGGTAGCTTTAATTTTATACATCCCCGTTTCTACTTTATTAATAGGGGTTGCTGTTTCTTCAATTGCCCAATTGTCCTGGTTCGATTCATTTTGGTATTCGTCGTAGGGAAAATATTTTCTGTAACTGGTTTCATCAAATAGCATCTTATCTGACCTTCCCCAATATTTTTTTCTTACAACTATATTTGGTTGCAATACTTTGAATAGTGCAGTTTGAATTGAAGTGTTTTTTTCATTACCCAGTTTATCTATCGCTATTGCATTTATTTTTTGAAACGATTGCTTGTCCACTGCAATGGGATGGTTAATGACCAATTGCCATGCTGTTTTAGTAGCCGTAATGTTTACATTACCCGATTGTGTTTCTCCATTTAAATCGGTTATATCTGCGTGAATAATATAGTTTACAGAAAAATCATTGCCCAATTGTTTGGTTGAATCATAAATGGCTTTAAACGAAATAGTAAATTCCCCTTTTTCATTAGTAATGCCAATGCCATTTGTAACTTCTTTTCCTGTTTGGTATATGGGGTCTATATTTCTTGAAATTGGATAGGGGTATACCGCATATTGCTTAACGGTGTATTTAACCTTTGCGCCGTTTACTATATTGCCTGCATAAGCCTGAGCTTTAATAGTATAACGGATGCTGTCATTTAATCGATAACCTATTGTTGGTTGATCAAAAATAAGTTTAATAGTAGGTCGTTTGTATTCTTCTACCTTAATAAATTTACTAGAATAGTTAAATGCTTGGGCTTCTATGCTAAAGTTCCCGGTTAATTCATTTTTGGGTAATGCAAAGCTACCTACTAGTGAACCGTAATCATTAATTGGTAACAACAAAGAGTCTATTATTTGTCTATTGGTATTGAGTAAATATATTTTAACAGGTTTTTTATCTGCAATTACTTTACTGTGCTTGGTATCATAATCTCTAGTTAATGCAATCCCTTTGAATTGTACCAGCTGACCTGGGCGGTAAATTGATCGGTCTGTGAAGAAATAGATTCTACGATTATTTTGTTCGTAATTGTTTTTTTCGTTTTGCTCATTATTGTATTCTTGATAACGGTATTCGTATTCGCTAAAAATGAGCTGACTTTTCTTTTTATTGATTTCAATTTGGGTATTCCCATTTAGTTTTTGAGGAATACTAAACTGACCATTCTCATTGGTTTGTGTTTGTTGAATTAATTGAGTACTAGTAATTGATGTTTTGTAATCGTATTTGGTTTCAAATATTTTTACTTCGGCTTGGTTAATGGGTTTTCCTGTTGAGTAATCTCTAATGAAATAATAGTTATTGTCTTTATAATAAATCCAATCTGATACAGCGAAATGTATATAGCCAATTTTATCAGCAGATAGGTTGAAATCCTTTCCAGTACTGGTTAAAATAATATAATTTCCTTGTTGTATAGGATCAATTTTTATCTCAGTAAAATGTGTTTGGTAATCATTTGTTTGAATTAATGGTATGGCTTGTTCTTGAACCTTTTTTTGGATGGTTAATTCTTTTAATTGATTGGTTGTGGTATTAAACTTTAGCTGAAAGTTGAAGGGGACTTTGTATATTTTCAAATACAGTGTAACTGTATTCTTGTAGCTTAAATAGGCCCTGAATGGTTTAAGGGGTTCATTGATTTTTTCTACTTCCACCCAAATCTGTTTATTCTTGATTTCATTTTTCAAGTCTAAAAGACCACTGTATTTAAAATCTATTGTATCTACTTTTGTAGCTGCTTCTTCTATAATTTCCAATGCTTTCACTAATTCAAACTGATTAGCGGTATCATTTAATGCGTGATAATTTTTCCCTTTTTCAGCAACCGTATTAGCAATTAAAAACCATGCACTTGCTTTTATAGATGATGTATATTCTGAATGAGTATAGTTTTTCAGTTCCAATAAATATGCATCTTCTTTTATTAATTCGTTTTGTTTTTTCCAGACTAGTAAGTCTAATTTAAATCTTGCAACTATATTATTTTTGGGCTCAATAGGATGTATCTGAAAAATACTTTCATAAAGCTTAAGTATTTTTTCATTGTTTTCTTTTGTGCCGTCATTTCCTAATTCATTGCTGTAATATTGAATTTGTTCGGCTATTAATAGATGGTATAAGCTATAGTTTTTCAGTGGTGCTGATCCCCCCAGAATTACTGCGGAATAATCATCTATATAAACTGATTGTATTTCTTTTGAGTATTTGATTGCAGCATTAAAGTGCATTTCAATACTGTCTTTGAAGGATTGACTGTTCCAGTTTTTTTTACTTAGTAAAGTCCATCTTTGATTGTTATAATAGTCGTTGTATTTCTTGGCGATAATGGTATGAATAACTGCCTCCATTACCTTTGAGTTGGTTTTTTTTAATGCAGTTTTAAAAATTTGGATGGTATTAATGAAACCTTCTTCTGTTATTTCATTTTCTAGATCTGCTTTGTACACCAAGGCTTTTATTTGTTCTGCTTCTTGTTTTTCTGCAACCGCTTTTTTATATAACTGGTTAATTTTATCTATGGCTGTTTTTGTTAACCTTTCTTTTAAAATGAGGCTATCAATTATTTTATATTCTGCCGTATAAGTGGTTTCTTTTTTTTGTTGTGCTGCCACCATTAACATGGTTAAGCAAAAAAATAGCGATAGGATAGTGCGCATGAATAGTAAATTAATGTATAGTATGCTGTATGGATGCAAGATGGGGCATTTTGCATAAAAAAACCCGAAGCTTTGATGCTCCGGGTCTGATATTAACAATTGATTTATTTATTTTTTTAATGCAGCTGCCATGGTAATACCAATGTCAGCAGGGCTTGCTACTACTTCAATGCCACATTCAGCCATAATTTTCATTTTAGCCGCTGCAGTATCTTCTGCACCACCTACAATTGCACCAGCATGTCCCATTCTTCTTCCCGGAGGTGCTGTTTGACCAGCAATAAACCCTACTACTGGTTTGGTTTTATTGTCTTTGATCCATCGTGCAGCTTCTGCCTCCATGCTACCTCCGATTTCTCCAATCATGATAATTCCATCTGTTTCAGGATCGTTCATTAATAATTCAACTGCTTCTTTAGTGGGGGTTCCAATGATTGGGTCTCCACCAATGCCAATTGCCGTACTAATTCCTAAACCAGCTTTTACCACTTGGTCTGCTGCTTCGTAAGTGAGGGTTCCACTTTTAGAAACGATGCCAATTCGTCCTGGCTTAAAAATGAATCCTGGCATAATACCCACTTTGGCTTCCCCTGCTGTAATAACACCTGGGCAGTTTGGTCCAATAAGACGGGTAGTTTTGCCCAATAAGTAACTTTTTACTTTTACCATATCCTGAACAGGTATACCTTCAGTAATACATACTACTAAACCAATTCCTGCGTCTGCAGCTTCCATAATTGCATCAGCAGCAAATGCCGGTGGTACAAATATGATACTCACATCTGCACTGGTCAATTTTACTGCATCGGCAACTGTATTAAAAACGGGTTTGTCTAAGTGAGTTGTACCACCTTTATTAGGGGTAACACCACCTACTACATTGGTTCCGTATTCAATCATTTGGGTTGCATGGAATGTACCTTCTGTTCCGGTAAAACCTTGAACAATGATTTTGGAGTGCTTGTTTACTAATACTGACATAGCCTATCGTTTCAGATTTTTTTGATGATTCCGCGGCAAAAATAGGTTAAAAACAAATTAGTACAACTCAAATTTAATCGGGAGGGTAAACCTAGTTTTAACATTACGTCCCTTAATTTGACCTGGATTCCAAGTTGGCATAAGACGAATCAAACGAACCGATTCCTGCTCTAATCCGGAACCGATATTTTTTGATACGGTTGTTGGAGTATATATTTTTCCAGCTTCATCCACCAAAAATGTAAGTAAAACCGTTCCTGAAACGCCATTTTCAAGG
>JBKBWE010000233.1:0-4769 GCA_046289145.1 Sediminibacterium sp. | reverse complement strand
CTATCCTGGTGTTGAAATCAGGTTGGCTATTGCCCATGATAGTAGAAATAATAGTCGGTTTTTTGCAGAAACCACTGCAAACGTTTTTGCTGCAAATAATATAAAAGTTTTTCTATTCGAAGCTTTAAGGCCAACCCCAGAATTGAGTTTTGCAATCAGACATCTTGGTTGTAAGGCAGGGGTAGTATGCACTGCATCTCACAATCCAAAAGAATATAATGGGTATAAAGCATATTGGAATGATGGTGGACAATTAGTGCCACCACATGATAAAAATGTAATCACCGAAGTAGAAGCGATTCAAAATGTTGATGAAGTAAAATGGAGTGGAGGAGAAGCTAATATTACCATACTAGGTAAAGATTTGGATCAAGCTTACATAGAGATGGTAAAAGGGTTAAGTGTTTATCCAGATGTAATTGCTGCGCAGAAAGATTTAAAAATTGTATATACTCCCATACATGGAACTGGAATCACTCTGGTTCCACAAGTATTAGAAAAATTCGGGTTTAATAATGTGCATATTGTAGAAGAGCAGTCTACTCCTGATGGTAATTTTCCAACAGTAAAGTACCCTAATCCGGAAGAAAGTGAAACTATGAGTATTGGGTTAAAAAAAGCCCAAGATCTTAATGCAGATATTTTATTAGGTACAGACCCTGATGCAGACCGTGTTGGAATTGGAGTCAAAAATCACAAAGGAGAGTGGGTGTTAATGAATGGTAACCAAACAGCTGTATTAGCTTTTGCTTATATGATGGAAGCAAGAAAAGCCAAGGGGATTGCACAGCCCAATGATATGGTTATTTCTACCATTGTAACAACCGAAATGATTAATGAAGTTGCCAAGCAAAATAATGTAGCTTGTTATAATGTGTTAACTGGATTTAAATGGATTGCAGAGAAGATTAAGGAATTGGAGGGGAAAGAAAATTATGTAATTGGTGGTGAGGAAAGTTTTGGTTTAATGATTGGAGATCAAATTAGAGATAAGGATGCTGTAAGTGCTGTTGCATTGATGTGTGAAATGGCTGCATATGAGAAAAATAAGGGTAAAACCTTGTTTGATAAAATGATTGAATTATATATCCAATATGGGTTCTATTACGAGAACTTAATCAGTATTACCAAAAAAGGCATGAATGGGCAAAAAGAAATTGCTTCTTTGATGGAGGGATATAGAAATAGTCCACCAGCTGAAATTAATGGTTCTGCAGTAGTTACCTTATTAGACTATCAATTACAAACTGGTAAGAATTTACAAACTGGAGAAACCTGGACAATTCATTTACCCAAAAGCAATGTTTTACAGTTTATTACCGCAGATGGTAGTAAAATTTCAGCAAGACCTTCAGGAACAGAGCCAAAAATCAAGTTTTATTTTAGTGTTAAAACCAACCTTGCCAATAAGGTGGAATTTGATAAAAAACAAATTGAATTGGAGAACAGAATAAATGGAATCATCAATAGTATGAACCTAAAATAGATTGCTATATTCGCAATATGCGAAAGGATAGAGATTATAATGATGGGTTTACCCATAAGGGTATGCGTAAAATATTAGTAGATACATTGCGCGAAAAGGGAATTACAGATGAATTAGTTTTGGATGCAATTAATACCATCCCAAGACATTTTTTTCTTGAATCGGCATTTGAAAAAATTGCTTATGAAAATCGTTCTTTTCCTATTTCTGCCGACCAAACTATTTCTCATCCCTATACGGTAGCTTACCAAACACAGCTGCTTCAAATAAAAAAAGGGGATAAGGTTTTAGAAATTGGAACGGGAAGCATTTATCAAACAACCATTCTTGCTGCATTGGGCGCACAATGGGTATATACTATTGAAAGGCAAAAGAAATTGTTTGATGAACAAAAAGAGTATTATCATTTTAGAAAACAATATCCCAATATAAAGTTTTTTTATGGGGATGGATTTAAAGGGCTACCTACTTATGCCCCCTTTGATAAAATTTTGATTACAGCGGCAGCTCCGTTCGTTCCGCCATTGTTGGTTGAGCAATTAAAACCAGGAGGATTAATGGTCATACCTGTAGATGAAGGAGATGCTCAGAGAATGATGCGTATTACTAAAAATTTAGATGGTACGCTAAATGAAGAATTATTTGAGGAGTTCTCTTTCGTACCAATGCTTCAAGGTAAAAATGTTTAAAAAAAAGGGCCCCAATCAGTAGATTGAGGCCCAACTCTTAAACTAAAACTAAACTATTGTTGCATCATATCCATTCCACCACTTTGATCAGCTTTTGTATTCTTTCTCTTAAATAAACTTGCATCAAATTTACCGAAGCGATAACTGAAGTTTAATCTTAAAACTTGAGGATCTCTTCTTCTTTGATTCGTTTGATTAAAGAAAGAGCTCTCAGAATAACTTTGGAATAATTGAGTTCTGAATATATCATTCATGCTTAATGTTAAGTTTCCTGAACGACCGTTTTTCCAAGTAAACTCTTTACGAATAGCTAAGTCAAATCCATATCTAGGTAAATTATAACCTTGTGCGCCAGATTGTGGACCACCACCAAACATCATTCCTCCACGACCACCACCACCGCCGCCGCCTTGTGGTAATACTGTCTTGGCTTGATAATCTCCACTTAACTGAATCGATAATCCTTTCGCAACTTTAAATGTATTATTCATTTTAGTGAACCAACTCCATTGTTCTTGAACTAAATCTGGTTGGCCTGGAACTGTTGCATTAATTCTTGAATTAAAAATATTCAAGTTCACCGTCATTTCCCACCAAGGAGTAACAGACATTTTGTTGGTTAATTCTAAGCCAAATGATCTTGCACTATTGGCATTGATAAATGTGCTAAAAAATGCACTATCACCTGGAATTAACGCATTTGCATCTCTGTAAACATATCTGGTGATTAAATTAGTAGAATGCTTATAAAATGCAGTAGCAAGGAAATTAGCCCCTTTTTTATAGGCATTGTTCCAACTCATTTCAAATGAATTGGTGAATTCAGGACTTAGTCCTGCATTACCTACATTGATGTTTTGTGGATCTGAATAATCAGGGAAAGGCATCAACTGAAAGAAATTAGGTCTGTTTACTCTTCTTGAGTAGTTGATTTGGAAGTCTTGCTTCTCATCAATTTTATAAGTAATGAATGCGCTAGGGAATAAACTCAATGGAAATTTAACAGAAAAAGAAGCAGAATCGGCACCATTTGAATTCAATAATGTACCGGTATAATTTGAACTTTCTGCTCTTAAACCTAATTGATAACTCCATTTGTTTACCCTAAAACTATATGTGCTATAAGCTGCATAAACTGCGTCTGTATACTTATACCTACTGCTGATTAATGGAACTAATTCATATTGCCCAGTTAAACTATTGAATCTAAATTGGTCTAGTTTATTGTTGAAATCTCTAATGGCAACTCTACCACCCGCTTCAAACTTTTTATCGTCTGTAAGAGGGTTTTCATAATCTATTTGGAAAGTATGATTAGTTGTACCACCTTCTCCAATACCTCTTTGTAAAATAGGAGTACCTTTTTGGGTGCCATCTAAATTATATGTATAGTTATTGATGTTAGATAAGTTGTCGTTGCTGCTTTTATTGTAGTTGTAATCCGAAGAAATATTGTGGCCATTCTTCATGAAATTGTGTTTGTAACTTAACTGAGTTCCGACGTTTCTAAAATTACTTGTAGACTGGGTTCCGATATTAGAATATGAACTCTTAATCCCCTTAATGGTAGAGTCTACTCTTTGGGTTTGGTCATTATCAAATTGACCTCTGTTAAAGTTAGCTGTAATAGAAAGTGTATTTCTATTGTCAACAAAATAATCTAGTCCTCCTCTAAAGAACCCAAAGTATCCTTGGTTAGTAGCGTTTTGTAAATTATAAATATTACTAGGAACCGCTAGAATATTATTTCTATCAGTAATGCCTTCCGAAATTGATTTACGTTGGTTTAAAACTCCGCTTCCGGTGAAGTTTAATTTATTCTGGCGAATATTAATATCGCCACCACCGTTCAACATACCGCGAGAATCAACACCCATTCTTAATCCTCCATTATATCCTACTTTCTTGTTCTTTTTTAGAACTATATTTAAGATTCCTGCATTTCCACCAGATGCGTCAAATTTTGCAGAAGGATTAGTAATCAATTCTACTCTGTCTATAATATCTGAAGGAATCTGATCTAAGGTGATTGTAGTAGGCCTTCCATCAATAAATAAAGTAGGAGCTGCATTCCTTAACGTCACATTACCGTCGATATCTACATTTAAGGCAGGAATATTTCTCATTAACTCAGTGGCTGTTTGACCAGAACCCATTAAGTTTTTATCTACATTAAATATTTTTCTATCAATTCCTAGTTCAAACTGAGGTTTAGTAGATGCAGTAACGGTTACATTACCCAAATTAGTAGCATCTTCTTCCATTTTAATATTACCTAAATCTTTATCTGCCATGCCAAGCATTTGCTGCATATTTCCGCCATTAGCTCCACCTGAAGGCATTTTTATACCAAAACTGATGGTTTGGTCTACTGTTTTATAAGCTAGAGCTGTAGCATTCAATTTAAAATTGCCAAATAAAGAAAGGTTTTCAAAACTGAAATCTCCATTGGCTTTAGTGATAATAGTGCCAAGGATAGCTTCTTTCATTTTTTTTGTAACTGTATCAAACCTGTTTCCTCTTAATTGTACAGTAACTCCTTCAATACCTTTGTTGGTTTTGCTATCTACTATTTTACCATAAAAATGGCCAAT
>JBKBWE010000232.1:0-4778 GCA_046289145.1 Sediminibacterium sp. | reverse complement strand
TCTAATTTACTCCCCCAATTTTACTGGCTGAGTTGTTTATTATGCTTTGATTTTCTTAACATTGCAAATGTTTTTCATGCTCTCTTTTTTATTATTTCTTTTCAGAAAATAATAAAAGTATGCTGAAAAATTAGATTGAGCATATTATTGGTTTGTCCATAATGTGACTGAGGTGGGCGAAGCCATGTTTTGAACCTTTTATTCCTTTTTTATGAAATTTCATTTTTGGGTAAGGCTTTTTTTTGTTGGATGCTGTTTGCTGACTGCAACCATGCTTCACGCTCAAGATCTTTTTAAGGGAAGGGATCTTAGTACCATAAAAGTGGATCAATTATCTGATGCGGATATTGCTAAGCTGAAAACGCAATTGAATGAATCGAAACTCACGATTGAACAGGCAGAGCAAATGGCCTTGGCGAAGGGAATGAGTGCAGGAGAATTTGCAAAACTTAAAGCTCGGCTCAATACAAATGCAAGCGGGCAAAAAGCCACTGGCATATTAAAGTCTGAACCTAAACCAGTTAAAACTATAGAGAAGCAAAACAATAGTACAGATTCACTTGACGCAGAAAAATATGGAGAGAAAAAACCTTTGCCATTGATCAATCCTTTAATATTTGGTTCAGAGTTGTATACATCTGTATCACCTAATTTCGAACCTAATCTGAAACTGGCAACTCCCATTAATTATGTTTTGGGGCCAGATGATGAGTTATTGGTAACTGTGTATGGTATACAAGAGTATAGCGGTGAATTACTTGTGTCGGATGAGGGCAATATCAATATTCCGAATGTAGGGCAGGTAAGGGTTGCGGGGTTGACAATTGAGGCGGCTACCCAAAAACTAAAGACTGTGATGGGTAATTCGGTTTATCCTTATCTAAAAAATGGAGGGGCTAAATTGTCAGTTACGCTCAATAAAATTAGGAGTATTAAAGTTACAGTGATAGGTGCAAACAAACCAGGAAATTTAACTGTCTCTTCTTTGTCAACAGTGTTTAATGCACTTTATCTGGCTGGTGGCCCAACAGAATTTGGCAGTTTTCGGGAAATTGAACTAGTTCGGAGTAATAAACCCATACAAAAAATTGATTTGTATCGTATGTTGTTAAAGGGGGATCAGTCTGATAATATTGGGTTAAAGGATAACGATGTTATTAGAATACCTGCATATAAAAAACGGGTAGAAATTCAAGGGCAGGTAAAACGACCTGGCATTTTTGAAGTATTACCTGGCGAAAATCTACAGCAGGTAATTGAGTTTGCTTCAGGGTTTACAGATACGGCTTATACAGCAATGATAAAAGTATTTCAAAATAGTGATAAAGAAAGAAAAATAAAAGATATATCAATAGCAAATTATGGTAGTTATCAACCTGAATCAGGTGATTTGTTTGTAGTGTCAAAAATACTTAATCGTTTTCAAAATAGGGTAAGGATTGACGGTGCCGTTTTTAGGCCTGATGTGTATGAATTAACTAATGAATTGCGGGTTGGAGACCTTATTCGTAAGGCTGATGGTTTAAAAGAAGATGCTTATATAGGAAGAGGGCAAATATTGCGCCTACAGGAAGATCTCAGAAGATCTATTTTGTCTTTTGATGTGGGTAAAGCTTTGGCTGGGGATAATCTTCATAATATACTCTTGAAACGTGAAGATGAAGTTTTGATTAGCTCAATTTTAGATTTACGAGATTCTTTTAAGGTGACCATTCAAGGAGAAATTAGAATTCCTGGTGAATATGATTTTGTAGAGAAACTAACCTTGCGTGATATTATTTTGCAAGCTGGAGGTTTTACAGATGCAGCGTATAAAAATATTGAAATCGCACGGTTAATCAAAAGAGATAGTATAGCATATATGGATAATCGAGCTAGTTCAATTATTAATATTGAAGTTGATGGTGATCTAAGTGCAAGCGAGGATGTTATTGCTATTATGCCTTTTGATGTAATTACTGTTCGTAGAAAAGCAGGGTACATTTTGCCTGAAACTGTAAGTGTATCTGGGCAAGTGCAATATCCAGGCCCATATGCCTTGAGTAATAGAAATGAGCGAGTAAGTGATCTGCTGAAAAGGTCTGGTGGATTTACACCAGATGCTTATCCAGAGGCGGCGTATCTTAAACGTTATTTGACGGAAGAGGAAAAAAAGAAAAAAGAGGATGCAAAGGCAATTCAAAAAAATTTAAATAATTCTGATACAGTTACTTTGCGTGATTTAAAAGATGCTGGACAAATAGAGTTTGTGAAAGTTCCTATTGACTTGCTTTCGATTCTTAAAAATCCAAGTTCTATAGAAGATTTGGTTTTACGTATGAACGATGAGTTAGTTATTCCGAAGTTTGATGGGCAGGTAAAAATCAGCGGATCTGTTTTGCTTGAAACACAAGTGCCTTACAATCAAAAGAATAGTTTTAAGGACTATATCAGCAGTGCTGGTGGGTATAGCGGAGATTCTTGGAAGAAGAATGTTTACGTAGTATATCCTAACGGTAAAGCTGCTACTACGAAACATTTTCTTTTTTTTAAGTTTTATCCTAGGATAATGCCTGGAAGTGAAATCGTAGTCCCGAAAATCCCAGTTAGAAAAGGTTTAAGTACGTCTGAAATAGTAGGTATTACAACGGCGTTATCAAGTTTAACTGCTATTATATATTCGATTTTTAGATAATTAATTATTTATAATGTATAAAATTTAATATTTGTATCTAAATGGAAGGTGATTTTTCAATATCTCAAATTATTACTGGAATAAAACTAGTTATAACTTACCTTAAGCGTAAGTGGATAATTGTTGTTTTATTTGGTCTATTCGGCTGCATTATTGGATTAGCTTATTCATTATCCCAGAAAACAAAATATATAGGAAAGTTGACTTTCGCATTCGAAGATGAATCTTCAAAAAGTTCTGTTGGTGGGCTTGCTAGTCAATTTGGATTTGATGTTGGAGGCGGGGCTGGTGGAGCTTTTAGCGAGAGTAATTTAGGTGAGCTTATGAAATCGAGGGCATTAGTAGAAAAAGCTTTGTTAACTCGAGTTTCAATAAATGCAAGAGTAGTGCCTTTAATTTATTATTATCTTAACCCTCGTGGAGATAGTCTTGATAATAAGAATTATGACGAAATAAAACATCTTTCATACTCTAATAGAGAAAGTTTTACATTGTTGCAGAATGAATTATTAGGTAGGGTTTACGAAAAGATAATTAGAGATAACCTTAAGATATCACAAGTAGATAGAAGGATTAGTATAATGATTATTGAAGTGGTATCTGAAAGTGAAATATTTTCCAAATTTTTTGCAGAAATCTTATCTGAAGTTGTGTCAGATTTTTATGTTTTCACCAAAAGCAAAAAAGGTTTAAATAATGTCCAAATTTTACAAAAGCAATTTGATTCTGTAAAGTTTGTGCTAGGGTCAGCTATGAGTGGCGTTGCTCAAGCTAACGATAATACTTTTAATTTAAATTCTGCATTTAATATAAACAAGGTTCCTTCTTCGAAACGACAGATTGATGTACAATTGAATACTGCTTTACTTTCTCAATTGTCTTCTAATCTAGAGCTTGCAAGAATATCTCTTAGGAAAGAAACGCCTCTTATTCAAGTAATCGATAAACCGATTCTGCCTTTGAAAGCCCAAAAAGTAGGACGTATGAAATCAATGTTGCTCGGTGGAATACTTTCAGCTGGGCTTGTTGTATTCTTATTGATTGCGAAAATGTGGGCAACATCTTTTATAAAAAAGGAGCAAAACTTGCAGACTAATAATATTAATAAATTATGAATTTGAATCAAAAAAAAATTGCAATAATTGGTTTGGGATATGTAGGGTTGCCTTTGGCAGTTGAGTTTGCAAAAAAATATCCAGTAGTTGGCTTTGATATTAAAGATACACGTATAGCTGAACTGAGAAATTATATTGATCAAACTCTTGAAATTTCAGATAGAGATTTGCGTGCAATTATTAAGGAAAACAATGATAATAACAAGGGATTATTTGTTTCAAGTGTCCTTTCAGAGATAAAAGACTGTAACGTTTACATTGTAACTGTTCCTACGCCCACAGATAAGTATAATCATCCAGTTCTTGTGCCATTGATTAGAGCTAGTGAAGCTATAGGAAGTGTTCTTAAAAAGGGGGATATAGTAGTTTATGAAAGTACTGTATACCCTGGAGTAACAGAAGATGAATGTATTCCTATTTTGAAAAAGGAATCAAAGCTTACGTATAATATTGATTTTTTTGTGGGATATTCTCCAGAAAGAATCAATCCTGGGGATAAACTTCATACAGTGTCTAAAATATTGAAAATTACATCAGGGTCTAATGCCGAATCTGCAGAAGTAATAGATCAACTATATAAATCTGTTATTGAGGCGGGGACATATAAAGCTACATGTATACGTGTGGCTGAAGCGGCCAAAGTAATCGAAAATACTCAACGTGATATTAATATTGCTTTTGTAAATGAACTTGCCAAAATATTTAGCCTACTGGAAATCGATACACAAGAGGTGTTGGCAGCAGCGGGTACGAAATGGAATTTTCTAAACTTCAAACCAGGACTAGTTGGTGGACATTGTATTGGTGTTGACCCTTACTACCTCGCTCAGAAGGCGCAAGAAGTTGGTTACCATCCGGAGATTATCCTTGCCGGTCGCCGAATGAATGACAGTATGGGGAAGTATGTGACTATGGAAGTGGTGAAGCTCATGATGCGAAAAAATCTCAAGATTATAGGTTCAAGAGTATTGATTCTCGGTCTTACTTTT
>JBKBWE010000004.1:0-28095 GCA_046289145.1 Sediminibacterium sp. | reverse complement strand
CCTCCCATTAATGAAATAGCTAAGCCTTGGAAAATTGGATCAAATAGAATGATAACTGCTCCTAACACTACAGCACCAGCTGTTAATAATATTGGTGTTGTTCTAACTGCACCTGCTTCAATTATTGCTTGCTTTAATGGAATTCCTTCTCCTAGTCTAATATTGATAAAGTCAATTAATAATATTGAGTTTCGGACCATTACACCTGCCAATGCTATAAAACCAATCATAGATGTTGCAGTAAAATAGGCATCCATTAACCAGTGTCCTAAAATGATTCCTACTAAACTTAATGGTATTGCTGCTAACATAACCAATGGAACAGTAAAGTTCTGGAACCAACCTACAATCAACATATAAATAATCAAGATAACAGCGGCGAATGCGATACCTAAATCACGGAAAACTTCGTAAGTGATTTGCCATTCACCATCCCATTTTAATGAATAGTTATCTTGAGTTTCTGGCTGTTGTGTGTACTCTTCTTTTAAAGTATATCCTGCGGGAATTTTTAACTGTGGAATACTATCAGACATTCTTGAAATGGCATAGAAAGGGCTTTCTAAATCACCAGCCATATCAGCCATTACATACACTACTTGTTTTTGATTTTTTCTGAAAATACTTTTCTCTTTAAGTTGTCTATTTACATTTACAATATCTCTTAATGGTACAACATTCCCTTGCATTCCAGTAACAGTTAATGCCAATACTTCATTTACACCAGATTTATCTTCTTCTTTAAGCTGCAATTTGATGGGGACTTGATTATAGCTATTAGGTGAACTAATTACACCCACTGGCATTCCTGAAATTCCTCCAGAAACAATTGCATTTACTTGAGCTGTAGCAACACCATACCGCATCGCCTTCTCTTTATCTACAGTAAACTTATATTCATATTGGTCATCTTCTACCATCCAATCTGCATCAACTACATCAGTAGTATTCCTAAATAGTTGTTCAATTTGAGCCGCTATTTTAATTTGTTCTTGATAATCAGGACCATAGATTTCTGCAACCAGGGTTGAAAGAACTGGAGGTCCTGGAGGCACTTCTACTAATTTTACATTTGCACGGTATTTAGCAGCTATTTTCTGAATAGGTGCTCGCATTTGCTTAGCAATATCATGGCTTTGAATAGATCTTTCTGTTTTATCAACTAAGTTTACTTGTATATCTGCTACATTATCGCCTCTTCTTAAATCGTAATGTCTTACCAATCCATTGAAACTAATGGGTCCAGCAGTTCCAATGTACCCTTGGTAATTTTTTACCATTGGCTGCTTAGCAATGTATGCGGCAATTTCTCCAGCCACTGAATTTGTTTTTTCTAGAGTTGTTCCTTCGGGCATATCTATTACTACCTGAAATTCATTCTTATTATCAAAAGGCAACATTTTAACAGCAACAGATTTGGTATAAAACAATACCATACTTGCTAATAGAATCACAACAGTTCCTGAAATAAATGCCCAACGTTTCCATCTAACTTCTAACATAGGTTGTATAAAGGAATTATAAATTTTATAAATTCCAGATGCTTCTAAGCTAGTATGAGCATGATGATTGTTAGTGCCGTCTTTCTTTTCTTTCTCTCTTAAAAATATATAGCCTAAATAGGGAGTTAAAGTAAGGGCAACTATTAATGACAACAACATAGCAATTGAAGCGCCAATTGGCATAGGGCTCATATAAGGACCCATTAATCCAGACACAAATGCCATTGGAAGCACGGCAGCTACTACCGTAAATGTTGCTAAAATGGTGGGATTACCCACTTCATTGATTGCATAAATAGCCGCTTGCAATGGTGGTAATTTTCGCATTTTAAAATGCCTATGCATGTTCTCTGCAATAATGATGGAGTCGTCTACAACTATTCCTGTAATAAATACTAGTGCAAATAGTGTAATTCTATTTAGGGTGTAGTCCATTGCATAATAACTAAATAGTGTTAATGCAAAAGTTACTGGCACGGAAAGAAAAACTACTAATCCACCTCTCCATCCCATTGCGAGCATTACAAATAAAGTAACCACCACGATTGAAATAAATAAGTGAAACAATAATTCTGATACTTTATGTGAAGCAGATTCGCCATAATTTCTGGTAGCAGTTACTTGTAAGTCTGATGGTATTAAGTCTTTTTTAAGATGTTCAATTTTTGATAATACATTCTCAGACAATTTCATTGCATCTGCGCCTCTTTTCTTAGCAATTGCCAAGGTTACTGCAGGATAAGCAGACTTGTACTTTTTTATTCCGAGGGTATCAGCATTGCCGTATCCATAAAAAACATACTGATTAGCCGTTATTGGAGACTCTGTTACTGTAGCTACTTGCTTTAAGTAAACGGGTGAGCCACCATTCATACCAATCACCAATGAAGCAACATCGTCAGCCGAACTTAAAAAATTACCAGTTAATACTGAAAAGGCAGAATCATTTTTATAAAAAGAGCCGCTTTCACTTTGTGTATTGGCCCCACCTATTGCTTTAGATATCGTTAAAAAATCAACCCGATTAGCAGCCATCAAAGATTTGCTCAACTCAACTTTAATTTCTTTGGATCTACCGCCAATGATATTAATATCTGCTACGTCATTTGATTTTTTTAATTCGTTAGAAAGTTCTTGTGCTATAAGTTTTAAACGATGGTCATCGTACTGCTCTCCCCACAAGGTTAACCCCAATACTGGCACATCATCTATAGCCCTTGTTTTTACTAATGGCATACTAACGCCCTGCGGCATTTTATCCATATTCTTCATGATCTCACTGTACAGCTTTACCAATGATCTTTCTACATCTTCGCCTACTAAAAATTGTACAATCAACATGGATTGTCCACTCAATGAAGTAGAATACACATATTCAACTCCTTTTATATTAGAAATAACTTTTTCTAATGGAGCAGAAACTTTGGTTTCTACTTCTTTAGGACTTGCGCCTGGATATGCAATAAAAATATCCGCCATTGGCACTTGAATTTGAGGCTCTTCTTCTCTTGGCATCAGCATGGTGCTATATCCACCAATCAATAAAAACGCAACCATTAACAAAATAGTGAGTTTAGATTGAAGAAAGGCTTTTGCTATATTACCTGATAATCCTTTTTCCATTGTATAGTATTTATTTGCCTTTGTTTATTTTACGAATTTGATAGGGGCACCATTGTATAATTTACCATCAGCGCTCAAAATAAATTGTTCACCAGCTGAAAGTCCTGAAAGCACTTCAACTTGACCATCTTGTTTTTTACCTAATCTTACCCATCTTAGTAGAGCAGTATTTTCCGCTGTTGCAGTATATAATCCAGTTAGCTGGTCTTTGTATACAATAATATTTTCTGGAACAGTTACTGCATTATTTTCAACAGTATGAATAGATGATTCCTTTATAGGTATTTCTATATTTACATACATTCCTGAATACAGTTTTTTCATTTCCGCGACTGGTAAACTTATTTTAACAACATATTGACCACCAGTAAATTGAGAAGAGGTATTGATTTGAATAATCTTACCATTAAGCTTTTTATCTGCAGCATTAATATTCATTTCAACAATATTTCCTACAGCAATAGAAGAAATCATATTCTCAGGTACAAGTGCACTTACTTGTAGATTCCCTGTTTGCTCCAATGTTAAAACAGGCATACCTGGGCTAGCTATACTTCCTGTTTCTGCTAATTTTTGTGAAATGACTCCTGCAAATGGAGCAGTAACTGTAGTGTAAGATAAATTTGCATTTACTTCATTTTTCATTTGCTTCATGACCTCCAAATTGGCTTGAGCCGATTTATATTGAAGCGTAATTTGTTCCAATTCTTTTGCTGTTGCACTCTGCTGTTTATATAATGCAGTATACCGCTCATAATCTTTCTTTGCTGATTGCATTGCAGCATCTGCTTGAGCTATCATAGCTCCGGTTTGCGCTGTTTTGGCTTTAATATCTGCAGCATTAATGGCAAATAATACTTGCCCTGCTTTAACTTGATCGCCTGCTTTTACACGCATACTTGTAATGGTTCCCATTACTCTTGTTGAAATATTAGCAGACTGTATTCCTTCCACTTGGCCTGTTACTTCAATTTTTCCATTTGCAGACTTTATTCCAGCACTTGAAACTTTCACTTCAATAGGCTTATCAATTACAGGGGCTTTTTTTTGTTCCTTTTGACTACAAGAACTTACTGTAATGGTTGCAATTAATGCAATAACAGATAGTGTTTTTAGTTTGAAATTCATTTTAATACTATTTAGAAATTATTGTACTGCAGTTAAAAAATCATAATAATTAATTGCAGAATATTCTGCCAACTTTGCTTCAGCTTGCATCAATTTTTGTTGCGCTAATTGAGTTTGTGCCAATAAAATATCATTGGTGCTTACCAACCCTTGTTGATACCTATTTTGTAGAATACGTAAGGCTTCTTCGGCTTGCTCAATAGATTTTTGCAATTGCCTATATTTATATTGAGCATCTTTTAGATTACGTAACGCACTTTGTAATGCTACTTGCTCTTGGTCTAGTCTTGAATTATACTGCTCTTTCAGTTTACTCTTTTCAATTATTTGAGTAGCTGCTTTATTTTTAGTTTGATTCCCTTTTAAAATATCCCAAGACAATTGTACACCAGCAAAATAAGAACCAGCATTAAAACCCAAAGCTTTCTTATCATTCAACTGATAATTGGCAAAAGCATTCAACCTTGGTAACCAACTCATTTTGGTTCCTTTAATAGAAATATCATAAATACCTAATCCAGTTTCCATTGCTTTAAAATCTGATCTGTCAGTAGGAATGGTTTTCACTATTGTAGTAGGTAATGCTAAAACCAAAGTACTTGTTACATAAACAATGCCTTTAGGCTGATTCATCAATAAACCAAGTTGATCTGATGCTGATGCAATTTTAGATTGAATATCATTCAACTGGGTTTCTACATTTTTAACTTGTACTTCCACATTCAACAAGTCCGATTTTTGCATCAATCCCTGATCGAATCTGTTTTTTGTAAAGCTGTAAATAGATTGGATTGTTGCAAGTGCAGTTTTAGTTACTGCTTCTGCTGAATATAAAAATTGAAGATTCAAATACACTTGTGTAACCTGAAGTTTCACTGCTTCAGTAGTTCTTTTTGTTTGCAACGCTATAACTTCTGTTTGCTTTTCTGCTGCTTTACGCATGTACAACATATCCATATTAATAATGGGTTGTTGAAGACTAAGCTGTGTTAAATAGTTAGGAGTTGCGCCAGGGTTATTTATTAAAGCAGGATTAAAATCGGCAGCTGTTACATTGGCTTGTTGCAACTTAAAACCAAAAGCATTCAATGGATTATTTGTATTCATTGCAGTGTAAGAAAGATTTAATTGGGGCAACCAAATAGCTTCGGTTTGCTTAAGATTAGCTCCTGCAATCTGCTCGTCAATTCTTGCCAATCGTATTTGTTGATTGGCTTTCTGCGCTAGTTCAAGGGCTTCATTTAGCTGTATAGAAGTTGGAGATACTTGTGCCTGAGTTGAAAAAAATGATGCACTAATTAGTAAAATAACTGCTATTACCTTCATAATTCTTTTTTAAGAACACAAAAGTAGACCAGCAAAAACAGGCCATGAGTAACATATGTAACATTGATGTCCTTTACTGTTAGCAATAAAGCATTTATATTTATACCCAAGAAGCTAGCATATGAAAAATAGAATGTTCCATACATTAATCTTATCAGTTTGTGCGTATTTTTCTTTTGCACAAAAAAACCAACTGAACTATAATTTATTAATTGGCACTTATACCAATGCCGGTAATAGTGATGGAATTTATTATTACCAGTTTAGTGCAGATGGTTCTTCAAAAGCAATAAGCATGCAAAAAGCAGAAGAGCCCTCTTTTTTAATTACATCAACTAATCATCGATTTGTCTATACGGTAAATGAATTAGGAAAAGGAAATGGAGCTGTTTCTGCTTATGCATTTAATAAAACAACGGGAGAATTTAAATTGCTCAATACTGTGTTATCAGGAGGCGACCATCCTTGTCATATTAGTACTGATCGTAGAAATCGTTTCGTTTTTGTTTCTAATTATTCTGGAGGAAATTTAAGTGCTATAGCTATTAATAAAGATAGAAGTTTAAGTAATGAAAAACAAACCATTCAACATGTAGGAAGCAGCACAAATAAATCAAGGCAAGAAAAAGCCCATGTACATTCAGCAGTTTTATCTCCCGATGAAAGGTTTTTAGTGGTTCAAGATTTAGGCACAGATAAAATTACTGTTTATGCGGTTGATTTAAATAATCCAACCAAACCTTTATTAGAAAATCCTATATCGGTGTTTAACTGTAACCCAGGAGATGGACCAAGGCATATTAGTTTTCATCCCACCAAACCCTTTGTATATGCTGTTCAAGAGCTAAGTGGATCGGTAACTGTATTGGCGTTTAAAAAGGGAGAACTCAAAAAATTGCAACAGATAAATATGTTTGATAAAGTAACTGATAAAAAATCAGGGGCTGCTGATATTCATTTGTCGCCCGATGGCAAATTTTTATACGCTTCCAATAGAGTAGATTATAATGATTTAGCCATTTATAAAGTTGCTTCAAATGGTTTACTAGCATGGGTTGGATCGCAGCCTACACTTGGATTAGCACCCCGAAATTTTGCCATAGATCCCACAGGAAATTTTTTATTGGCAGCCAATCAAAACAGCAACGAAATCGTTGTGTTTAAAAGAAATAAGATTACAGGATTACTCAATGATACTGGCAATAGAATATCAGTTGGAAGACCGGTTTGTATTCAATTTGTGCGCTAGGGGTTCGTTTGATTATTCAGACCCTGATTGTTTGGCTTTGAATTGTTTGGCCTAGGTCTATTCGGGCGGGGATTATTTCTATTTCCCCCATTTTGATTAGGTCTTCTGTTGCCCATTGGTTTCTGATTGCGTGGTGCATATTCAGGTGCAGGTCCAAATTGTTCTGGAACAGGTAATTTATCTACGGGCTTTCCTAATAAAGTTTCAATCTGCACAAATTTTCTTTGTTCTGCTTCACTAACAAATGTAATGGCTGTGCCAGATGTTGCAGCACGAGCGGTCCTCCCTATGCGGTGGATATAATCCTCCCCATCATTGGGCACATCATAGTTAATGACCAATTCAATTTCTTCAATATCAATTCCCCTACTTAGAATATCTGTTGCAACTAAAATTTTCAATTTTCTATTTCTAAAATCTTGCATGACTTGCTCACGCTTGTCTTGCAATAAATCAGAATGAATTTCTTCTACAGAAAATTTAGCCCGCTTTAATTCTGATGTTAGTTGTTTAACATTCTGTTTCTTAGAACAGAAAATAATGACCCTTGTATAGTCGCTATTATTCAACACATATTTAATCAAAGGAATTTTTTGTGGTTCATATACCACAAATGCTTGTTGGACTATTTGCTCTGGTGGTTTTGAAACAGCAATATTAATTTCAGCTGGATTCTGCAAAAGCTTTCTTGCTAAATCACGCATTTTAGATGGCATGGTAGCAGAAAACAATAAGTTCTGTCTTTGCTTAGGTAGAAAAGAAATAATCTTCATGATATCGTCATTAAAGCCCATATCTAACATTCTATCGGCTTCGTCTAATACCAAATATTTTACTTCTTGCATTTTTACATAACCCATATTTAAATGAGCAATCATTCTTCCTGGTGTGCAAACCACCATATCTACCCCACTACTCAAAGCTTTCTTTTCTGCAGTAAATGAACTTCCATCTCCTCCACCGTAAACGGCAATACAACTTATATCAGTGAAATAACTTAACCCCTCCATAGTTTCAGCTATTTGTATAGCCAATTCTCTGGTAGGCACAATTATAAGTGCATTAATATGATGCGAAGAGTGCTGCTGTGTAAGCATCTTATGAACAATCGGCAATAAAAAAGCCGCTGTTTTTCCCGTACCTGTTTGTGCAGATGCAATAATATCTCTTCCTGCTAAAATGGGTTGAATCACTTGTGCCTGAACAGGAGTGGCCGTTTCATAGCCCATGGCATCAATCCCTTCTAATAATCTTTCCTCTAAACCTAATTCTCTAAAATTCAAAATAATATTCGTTAATGTAATGATCAGGAGCTGAGTTTACGAACTTCTTCGTGCAATACATCTTTAGCCAATTCAAAATATTTTTTGAATAACTGAAGCGATGGCTCTATAGTCTCTAACTTCTCCTGTTTTTTGGCATTTACCTCCATGGTATTAGCCAATGTATGCATATCGGGAACACGAACCACCGACAGGGATGATTTTGCATAGTGTGCAGATTTGTAAAAATTATCCCAATCTTCTGCCGCTAAATCATCTTGCATTTTTTGTATGCTTTCTGGCATACTTTCTAAAAACATATTGATAATAGTAGTCTTGTATTCGTTATCGCCTTCTGCCAATTCATTCAACATTTCTAAATCTACGGCAACAGTTGAAACAGCTTCAGGCGTTTTTACACCAAAATTGGCATTACTTGGCTTAGTTGGAGGAGGGGCATTAAAAATTTCATCCAATGTTTTATACAGGGCTTCTAATCCAAAAGGCTTAGCCAAACAAGCATTCATTCCCATTCGAGTAAACTTATCTCCTTCGGCTCTGCTGCTCCAACCTGTCATTGCAATTATGGGGATGGTCTTGTTGATTTCTGCTCTAATAATCTGCGTAGCTTCAAATCCATCCATTTCTGGCATATTGATGTCCATTAGAATAAGGTCGTAAGGCTGCTGTTTTAGCATTTCAATAGCCTCTAAGCCATTGCCTGCTATATCAAAAGTTGCTCCTGTTACGTTTAATGAATGTGTAATCAGTTTTTGATTTACAAAATCATCTTCCGCTATTAAAATCCTCTTACCCTTTAAGAAATCCGTGTTCATCAAGTGCGTTTTTGCTTACTACGAGGCCTAAATATAAAATTTATATACCGTTCTACCTTGAATTTTGTAAAAATCAGGCCCTTATTCTGGTTTATTGACTAATTTTTAACCAATCAGTTGGATTCATTTTGACTATTTTTGCTCCCTTGCAAGGGGAATAATCTTGCAATCAACCAAAATGAAAAAGATATTTTTATTATTTACGGTGCTGGTTGGTCTGGGCGCCGCAGCTCAAACTACCGAAACCAAGAAAAAAGATTGGAGCAAAATTGACTTAAGTGGACGCGCAAAGGATCATTTTATGATTCAATATGGTGCAGACAGTTGGACAGGAAGGCCTGATAGTGTTAGAACAGGTAATGGATTTAGCCGTCATTTCAATTTTTATGTAATGTTTGATAAGCCATTCAAAAACAACAAGAGGATGAGTTTGGCTTATGGAGCTGGTATAGGATCTAGCAATATCTTTTTTGATAACGTTAATGTAAACATTAAATCAAATGCTGGCCGTTTACCTTTTACTATTGCAGACAGCATAAATCACTTTGATAAATTTAAAGTGACCAATATATTCTTGGAAATTCCAGTTGAATTAAGGTACTATTCAAATCCTGAGAATCCGGCCAAATCATGGAAGTTTGCTGTAGGTGCTAAAATTGGAACCTTATTAAGAACCCATACAAAGGGAAAAAATTTAGTAGACAAAAATGGTCAAACTGTTTATGGTAACAGTTTTGTACAAAAGGAAGTCACCAAAAAATATTTTAATGGAACGCCCATTGCATTAACCGGAAGAATTGGTTACGGCATCATAGGTTTACAAGGAAGTTACCAAATCACTTCTGTTTTAAAAGAGGGCGTTGGTCCTTCCATGAACAGATTTACCATTGGTATTTCCATTAGTGGACTATAAACAGAACAGTTGATAGAGAAAAAACAACTCATCTCCATTGAGGAGAAAGCAGTACTAGTTGGTGTAATCCTAAAAGACCAGACCAATGAACAGGCAGAAGAATACCTAGACGAATTGGCTTTTTTAGCAGAAACAGCAGGTGCAACAACTGTAAAGCGATTTACCCAAAAGTTAGCACACCCTGATAGCAGAACTTTTGTAGGTAAGGGAAAACTAGAAGAGATTAAACAATATGTAAATGGCAAGAATATTACGCTTGTCATTTTTGATGATGAGTTAACAGGCTCTCAGATATCTAATATTGAAAAGGAGCTGAATGTAAAAACCATTGACCGAAGCGATTTAATTTTAGACATATTTGCACGAAGAGCTAGAACAGCACAAGCCAAAGTACAAGTAGAATTAGCCCAATACCAATATTTATTGCCTCGCTTAAAAGGTATGTGGAAGCACCTAGAAAGACAAGGTGGAGGTATTGGTACAAGAGGGCCCGGTGAAACAGAAATTGAAACAGATCGACGTATCGTAAAAGATAAAATCTCTTTACTACGCAAGCGTTTAAGCGAAATAGATAAACAGTCTTTTACCCAACGAAAAGAACGTGGTGAATTTATTCGGGTTGCTTTTGTAGGCTATACCAATGTGGGTAAGAGTACATTAATGACCATATTAAGTAAGAGTGAAGTGTTTGCAGAAAACAAGTTATTTGCAACATTAGATACTACCACACGTAAAGTCGTTTTTGAAAATACACCGTTCTTATTAAGCGATACTGTGGGCTTTATTAGGAAGCTACCTCACCACTTAGTGGAGAGCTTTAAAAGTACATTGGATGAAGTGAGAGAAGCAGATATACTATTACATGTAGTAGACGTTTCTCATCCTCAATACGAAGAACAAATTGGCGTGGTTAATAAAACCTTACAAGAGTTAAAAGCTTTTGAAAAGCCTATGTTGACCATTTTTAATAAAATGGATTTGTATGTGCAGAAAAACTTTGATGAATGGTTAGAGGATTCTGTTAAAGAAGAAATATTGAGAGATCTTAAAGACAAATGGGATTTAGCTACTAATGGCAACTGTGTATTTGTTTCAGCCACTGAAAAACAAAATTTAGATGCCCTTAGAGATATAATATTGGAGAAGGTTAGAGAAATGTATGCCATTCGTTATCCCTACAAAACAATGCTTTATTAATTGGAAGAAGCAGCATTCAGTTGGATTAAAGTTGCCGATTACGCAAGCGAACTACAATGGCAAGAGAACCATATGTGCGTGATAGAAGCTGACGGAAAAAAAATCACTTTGGCCTTGAAAGAGCAGCAAATTTTTGCTTTCGCTCACAAATGTCCGCACGCCAGTGGAATTATGGCTAACGGATTTATAGATGGGTTGGGGAATGTGGTCTGTCCTTTACATCGGTATCGCTTTTCTATTCAAAACGGCCGTAATACCAGCGGAGAGGGGTATTTTTTAAAAACTTACCCAGTGAAAGAAAATGAAAACGGGGTTTTTGTAGGATTTAAAAAAAGCTTTTTTGGTAATTTTTAGGGTATTTTTTTTGAAAGTATAGAGAAACCCCTATTTTTGCAACCCCGAAAGGGGAAATTCCTCCTTAGCTCAGTTGGTTAGAGCATCTGACTGTTAATCAGAGGGTCTCAGGTTCAAGTCCTGAAGGGGGAGCAAAAGAAAGCCACGTATAAAGCAAAAGCTTTAAGTGGCTTTCTTATTTGCGCCACGTTTTGGTCCACAATGTTTTTCCTAAAATTATTACCAGCTTTTCAATTTTGTAAAAAGCACTTGCGTCTGTAACTCCAATTAGATTGTAATTACCCTAAAGATCAAAATGTTTTATATAGAGTATAATGAAAATTTAGAATTGAATAGTCAGATTAAAATTTATAAATTTAGTTTAGAGAAATACTTAGAAAATAATGAAAATGAGGGTATTGATATATTGCATGTTAGTTTGCAATCTTTGCAAGGGCCAAGCGCCAGATTTAACTAACTGGAAATTAGACACATTACCATTAGAAGATAGAATATACAAAGCAAATAATTCAGATAATAATTGGTTTTTTGAAAAATCTGGAAATGTTTGGGAAGTAAAAAGAAATGTTAATAGAATAGAAAGGGGTGATAGTCTGCCTGTCATAAATAAAAGAATAAGGAAATTGATCAATTCAATTAAGGGAATTAAGTTTTTTAAGAAAATATCTTCTGGTTATTTAATGGGAGTTAATAATGGTGAGTTTGGAGGGGGATTGTATAATATTGATTTATCAAGCCGAAAGCTGCATGAAATTATGCAAGGATTAAGTATCATTGATATTTTTGAATTTCAATCAAAAATATATGCAATAGAAGGTATATATTTCGGCGATATTATCGAAATCTATAAAGAAGAGAAATTTTGGAAATACAAATTTGTTTCTAAATTAATTGAACCACCAAGATTAATTGTTGATTATAATGATGAGAAATTAATTCTGACTAGTCAATATCTTTTGAAATTAGATAAAGATTTCAACGTTACTGAACTACTAAAAGCCCCATTTTATTGGGGTATGTTGTATCCTTCATCTATTTTAATTGATGGCGATACGCTTTATGTAGCGATGAGGGAAGGTGTATTGAAAATAGAGCAATTTATTGCCCAACCTGAGTATCATTGGTTTAAACCAAAGTAAACTAGTTTTATAATTCTCAATTATCGCAAAGGGTTAATGTAAATATTTGAACGCCACTAACATTCTATATGTTTAGTTTTTACAAGGGCCATCAATTACTGAATTTCCATTTTCATTTAACGTTTTTTCTTGCCAACTTTTTGAGTCGTTAGATCCTTTAAACATAGTCAATCCAGTGTTCCATAGACTAAAAATTGCCCAGGAGTATTTAATTCAACTAAATAAACATGATATTGAGTTCCATCTATTTTGCTAAACGTATTATTTTGCCCTTTCGCCCAATTAATTTTGTTGAATTGTTCTTGCGGAATTTTACCTTTTAAGATATTATACGCTGATAAAAGATCATCTTTTATTACAGTTTGATGAGTTATTTTCTGACAACTAAATAGGGTTAACAAACAAATTGAAATGAAAAACATTCCTCTGGAAATCATTGTGGTTTTATAAAATATATTCATTGGTTTAACAAATTTTTTAAAATCACGAAAGTAACATGTATTTAAATATATATATAAATTTTTATAAATAAATATTATTTGGTCGAAATACCTAATATTAATACTGGTATAGCAAATGTTTAATCCTCTTAAATCAATGAAATAAATATAAAGTTGATAAAATTAAGTATTCAACAAAAACACCTTCTGTAAACTTGCACGAAGTTCAACCTTTAATTTCCTAATATTAAAGCACTCAACCACTGCATTATAGCTGCATCTTTCGTCTGTAAGGGGAGCGATACAAGAAAAGAGGTCAGAAATGACCTCTTTTTCTTTTTTACCCTTCTCCAAAGTTTTACTGGCATATCTGATTATCGTTACTTTAATATTGAATCAATTAATTGCTTTTTTTATGATTGAAATTACAAGGGTATCAAACCCAAGTGAAATAATTGGCATCAGAGATTTACAAGCATTGAATTTAAAGCAGAACATAACTGCCGACGAAGCCATTGACCAAGGTTTCCTTACTGCAGCGTATTCGATCAAATATTTACAGGAGATGAATTCAGCCTCTCCTTCCATCATTGCAAAAGATGGCGACAAAGTTGTTGGTTATGCGTTGGTTGCAACAAAAGATATTAGGAATGGGCACGACCTTGTTGAAGGTCTTTTTGACGCCATTGATAAATCTGAATACAATGGGAAATTACTGAAGGATGTTAACTATGTAGTTGTTGGGCAATTATGTGTAGCAAAAGAATACCGCGGACAAGACCTGGTGCAAAAGCTATACGGACATTTCAGGGATTGTCTTTCAAAAGAATTTACTTACCTGGTTACCGATATAGCACAAGCAAATGCTCGTTCTCTTAAAGCGCATCAAAAAAGAGGATTTCAAGTCATCAATGAATTGATGTATGGTGGTTTTGCATGGGATATTGTTTTGTGGGATTGGAATGCAGAAGAATAGCATCATTATTAAGAATAGATTTAGAATAGCTTCATCTTTTGACTTTACTTTGGTTAACTTTTATACTAATTTCAGTTTGAAATGATTAACTATAATGACAAAGTATTTAGATCTGTCGAAAATACTAACAATGGAGAAACCTCCTCAGAAACATTGTTTTATTACAAACAAGAAGGGAATATTATATCAAGTACCTATAAAGGTGGCAAAATAATTTATGGCCATTTAATTGGATTGGTTGATGAGGGCGGATGTATTAAAATGTGTTATCATCAAATTAATAACAAGAATGAAATTATGACAGGAAAGTGTTTTTCAAAACCTGAACTATTAGAGAATGGTAAAATTCGGTTGCATGAAACTTGGGAATGGACTTCCGGTGATTTTTCATCTGGCATATCAATAATTGAAGAAATTTAGTAATAGTGAAAAAACAAAGGATTGTTATTATCGGTGGTGGTTTATCAGGTTTAACATTGGCCTATTTACTAGAAAAAAAGAATTATGAAATCACTTTAATTGAAGCTTCCCCAAGATTAGGAGGTCGAATTGAAACAGCAGTAGGAAATTTAGGGACACCACTAGAATTGGGAGCTACTTGGTTTTCTGAAACGCACGTTCAACTTTTATCTTTATTAGCTAAACTAGAAATCAAAAAATACGAACAGTATACAAAGGGAGTTTCATTATTTCAAACCACCAAGTTTGAACCTCCTCAACTTTTTTCCGTTCCTGAAGCTGAAAATCCTCATTTAGAATAGTAGGTGGAACTGAGCGTTTAATTGACCGATTGAAAGAGAAACTCCTTCAAACAAATATTATACTTAATACAAAAGGAGAACAAATTTCAATTGAAGAGGATAATCTAATAATCAAGACAAACCTTTCCACTTTTAGGTGTGCCAAAGTCATTATTTGCATGCCACCGCAATTAATAAGTTCGATCAAATTACCCGATGAAATTCCCAGTCATTTATTAAATCTTCTTCCCACTGTTCAAACATGGATGGCTGGATCAATAAAATTTACTTTGGAATATGAGCAACCTTTCTGGCGAAAAAAAGGATACTCGGGTATGCTTTATAGTCATTCCGATATTATTACGGAAATGTATGACCATACCAATTTTGAAGAAAACAAGTTTGGATTCACAGGGTTTTTAAATAGTAGGGATTCCACACTTAACCAAGAAACTAGAAAAGCCAACGTATTAAGACAATTAAGTGAACTGATTGGTAAAGAATCAGCGTATCCCACTGCTTATTTTGATAAAGTTTGGAATGACGAGTTTATCATTCAAGGTAATGAAACCATTGAACTCCCCCATCAGAACAATGGACACCCTTATCTTCAAGAAGGGTACTTAGATGAAAGATTATTTATCTGCGGAACAGAAACATCTAGTAAATTCGGAGGATATATGGAAGGGGCAATTCGGTCGGCAATCAGGGTTGCTGAAAAATTTTAGCTATGAAAAATTTACTGTTAATCGTTTTAATTATTTCATTTTGTGGAAGTGTAACCGCACAAAACCAAGATGAAAAAGCCATTTCCAAAACCCAAAAAAACTTACACAATAAAATAGCCCTACTTGACAGTGCATTATTTACAGCATACAATTCGAAGAATTTAGCTTTAATGAAAACTTATTTTACTAATGATCTAGAGTGGTACCAAGATAATGGCGGTTTGATAAACTTTGATAAAGTATTTATCAATTTTCAATCAATATTTAATAGAGAATATGATTTAAAAAGAACGTTGATAAAAGAAAGTTTAGAAGTTCACCCAATTCAAGGCTATGGTGCAATTGAAGTTGGCAAACACCAATTCAGTCATATTGAAAATGGAAAACTAGAAATAGGGACTTTCAAATTCTTAATGATTTGGAAGAATGAAAATGGGAATTGGAAAATCTCCAGGGTAATCAGCTATGATCATTAATTTAATTCTTTGATTATTTTTTTCGCAATAGTTGAATCTCCCCAATTAGCCAATTCATGTAGTATTGGGATCAATGATTTACCCGCTTTGGTAAGTTCATATTCAACCCTAGGAGGCATTTCTGTATACTCCGTTCTTTTAATCAAACCATAAAGTTCTAACTCTTTTAATTCACTAGCCAAGACTTTATTCGATATAGAAGGTATGATCTGATTTAACTTTCCAAAGCGAATTTTCTTTTCCCCTATACAATTTAAAATAATGGGTTTCCATTTCCCACCAATAATACTCATGGCTCTTGTTACTGGACAATTCAAAGGATTATTAATAAACTTCGGTTCAAAATTTGTGGTTACCATTTGGTTACTAGTTTTTACTAATTCAGTTACAAAAGTATACCAAACTACCTAGCTTTGTTGCAAATCATACAATATGCATCTTTTTACATTCACTTTAACGAAAAGAAAAATCAATTTCTTGGTTTACATACTTATTATGCTTTGCATATCAGTGCTTACAAATGCACAATCAAATAATAAGAATGTGGGTGCGTGGAAAAAAGTAAACTTGGGCAAACAGCAATTTGAATTACACAATGTGATTGGCGAGAGTACATTTTTTCAAAATCAACAAGTTATTAAAATAGAACGAGATTTAAATGCTATTCCATTTGACTCTACCAATATTGAAAAAACAGTAGACGAGCCTCATTATGCAAAACTAAGTGGGCTTGATGATTTCGAAAATGGAACAATTGAAATCAAAGTGTACAGCCAACTTCAAAATCCGGCACCGTATAGTGGAATAGCTGGTTTTATTGGGCTTTATTTTAGAATTAAAGAGGACGACTCTGCTTTTGAAGGTATTTATTTAAGACCAAAAGTGGGCAGAGCAAGTAATCAGCTTTTTAGAAATCACACGGTTCAATATATGTCTTATCCACATGCAAAATTTGATACCCTTCGAAAGATTGCACCATTTAAATATGAGGGCGCTGCACCGGTTGCTTTGAATGAATGGATTACTATGAGAATTGAAGTAAATGGAGAGACTGCTGAACTTTTTATAAATGACTTAAAATATTCTAGTTTTATTGTAGATAAAATGCTAGGTACAAATAAGATTGGTGCAATTGGTGTTTATGTTGATATTGGTACTATTGGATATTTCAAAGACTTAAAAGTTACTAAGCGTTTATTAAAGAAAGAATCTAAGTTAGTAGAACGAGTAATTGGTATATAACTTCTAATTTACCATAAACGTTATTGACTGTTTCTGTCTATAAATAACATTTCTTCCATTTTGAACAGCTGGTTTCCATTTTGGGCTTCTAGCCATTAAACGGATAGCTTCCTCTTTTGAACCATAGCCAGGATCTGATTCTGCTTTTATATCACGAATTGTTCCATCTTTTGCTACAATAAAAGATAACAAAACCGTATATCGCCCCGGAGGAGCTCCATTTTTGTAAGGCAAATCTCTATTAATATTTTTTTCTAAATATTTTATCCATCCGTTAATCCCACCAGGAAATTCTGGTTTAATTTGAACATCTATAAATACTCTTTCAGCATCTTCATTACTCAATATAGTATCCTTAGAAGTCTTATCAACTATAATTGTGGTATCATTTTTTTTGTAGTCAAAATTATTGTTTTGACAGTTAGCCAAATGATAAATAGGTAATATAAAAATAAACAGAGTTATTTTTTTTATATAAAATTGCATAGATCAAACTTTCAAATACGAATATATTTAAAAGTTTAGACAAATAAAAGTATTAACGTAAGTACAACACCAGCAATCGTAAATAATATTCCCTTCTTAAATATTTGCGTACCTGGCGCAAACATCCAGAAAGTAGAAATCACAAAAAACATCAACGAGCAACCAAAGAAAATATTTAAATAGAAAAGTGGATGAGAAATATTGGCTTTATGAAAATTATTCATTTTGCTAATAACAAAAGGAAGTTCTTTAACTTTAAACGCAGCTACTCCAGTTGTGCTATTATATACTCCTTGCTCAAAAATCAGCTGATCTCCTTGAACTTTATTTACTTTCAAATTCTTAATCTTGATAGCTTTTCCCAATGCTTCTTCATTAAGGTTGAGCGATAGCTTTTCAATTTTGTTTACTTCATTTTTTAGAAAATCGGTGTTCCTAAAAATTAAAATGATGCCACTAATAGAATAAATGGCCATAATTCCAGCTAAAAAGAATCCCAAGTAACGATGATAAACACGCATATTTTTTGAAACAGCACCCATAATTGATTCGTATAAATTTTGGCGAAACTATCCTAGTAAATCTAGGTTTACTAACAGAATCGGGAAATTGATTTTACGATTTCGGTAACTATAGAATAATATTTTCGAACTTATTTCAATACAAATAAACCAATAGATACAGTTTCACCATTATAACTGAGTTCAATTAACTCTTGTTGAGTTATATAGAATGCTAGTTTTTCAATAAACGGACTTGAAGTGATTCGTTTGGGGGTTGCTATGATAATAGTTGCCCCTTTATGAATAAAGTCATGAATCAATTTAATCAAGGATTCAAAATCGGAAGGTGCATAATTGGTATCACTCAATAATACCACTTCGGCATCAATAGAAGAAGGAAATGAATTCCAGTCAGCAATAAGAGCCTTTATATTTTTACACCCAACGAACTCAATATTTTTTTGCATTAATACAACTGCATCGTCTGCATAATCAGTTATAGTTAAGTCAGCTACTTGATTGGCAATTGAGAAAGAAGGTAACCCAATTCCTGCTCCTATTTCAAGCACCCTTTTGTTGATTATTAAATCAAGATTTTGTTGAAGAAATGTATTTAAGGCTATTGCAGATGGCCATACTTTTGCCCAAAAAGGAAAAAGCGTTGCTGCATTGTTCAAATATAATGCTTCGTAAGTTGTTTTAATTAATAAAGGATCTGGTATATATAGTTGCAGATTCCCTGGATATTGATTAAGTATTAATGGGTATTGCATTATTCAAACAGAAAGGGAATCATTTTAAAATAATATTTTCATATAAGCTATTCACTGTTTTTTTAAGTACTGCATTATATCCATCTATATATTTTTGTTCACTACCATTAATAATTACAACAAACCCATATTGTTTATTGGGTTCAAAAAACATAGCACTGTTTAATCCATAAGCAGATCCAGTATGTCCTGTTAAAGTAATTCCATTGATTAATTTATTTGATTTGGACAGGGCTAAACCATATTGTTCTTTTTCGGAAATCATTGTTTGCATTTTCCTCGCACTTCTTCTAGAAATAATTCTTTTACCATTGGCTTTACCCATTCTACTGTGCATGATCATGTATTTTGCTAGATCGGTAGCAGAAATTTTCATTCCGCCTGTTGGAGAAAAAATGGGTGTTGTATATCCCATTGTATAGTTGGCAATCTCTTCTGTTCTTGGGGCATAAGCGTTGGGGGATGCTATAAACTTGGCAGAATCTGTATAATACTCGTAAATAGTTGCAAATCTTTTAGAATCTAAAGAGTCTACACAATACCCTCCATACAAGCCCAAGGGTTGCAAAATATGCTGCCTTATATAATTGTCAAATCTTTCCCCTGAAATTTTTTCAATAATGGTTCCTACCATATTGTAATTCAAATTACAATACATATAACCCGAATCTGGAGCATAGTTATTATAGCATTTAGTCCAATTAGGATTCTTAGCAGGATTAATAGCATCTAAACTAAAGTAACCTTGACTATCATTTATAGAAGACCGATGCGATAAAACCATTTTAAGTGTGATGGGTGTTTCTGGAAATTTTGGGTTTCGAATGATGAACCCTACCAATTTACTCATATCATCATCTAACGATATCAATCTTTTTTCAACCAACTGCATAATGGCAGTAGCAGAAAAAGATTTTGAAATAGATGCAATTCTAAAAATATCCGAATTACTTAATGGCGTTTTTGTTTCTTGATTCTTTAAACCAAATGATTGTGCAAATACAACTTGACTATTTTTAACTACAGCAACCGACATACCCACTACTTTATGGTTGCTCATAATTGTTTGAAGAGCTGTATCTGCATTACTATTCTGTGCCCTTGATTGAATCGTAATTGATAGAATTAAAGAGCAGAGTAAAAAAAAGAACTTAGACATTTAAACAGTATAAATAGTGATTGATTCCTTAAATTTAATCGCTAAATAGCATTACCCAATCAATCCAATGAAAAAGTCTATACTAATTATCATTCTTGTAGCGATAGGTTTACCCCTAGCTGCACAAAATATATTAGATAATATTGGATTAACTAGTAGTAATTATGCCGCATCTGCTTATAGCCTGAGAAAGTTAAGCAGTACCTATAGCGGAAGCGCCATTCAAGTTAGAAGAAGCAACGATAATACTACTCAAGACATTGGATTTACAGCTGGTGGAAATTTAGATACTGATGCCCTAACAAGTTTCGTTGGTTCAAATACCGGATATCTTACTATTTGGTATGATCAAAGTGGAAATGCAAGAAATTTAGCACAAGCAACAACAGATAAACAACCCGTCATTATTGAATCTGGAGTAATTTATACCAGAAACACAAAACCTACTGTATTTTTTCAAGGAGAAGAAAATGGATTAGCAGCTTCTACTTACGACGGCATGGCTTGTGTTACAGCCAATTACTTAACCTCCAATCCAATAAGTGTAAACTTAGTGGCAGGTAGCAAGGCCAACCAAAGTTCAACTCATTTAAGAAGAGCAATTCAAGGCAGCAATAACTGGTTAGTAGGGCCTTATCAAGACAAACACTCTTGGTACGCTGGTGGATTTAATCACAATATCAATGAAGCTTGGTCTACCGCAGAAGTAGAAGTATTTACAGTAATTCAAACAGGAAGTGGAAATAGCTCGTACCGAAAAAGTATTGCACAAACTACTGCTAATAACAATGGGGTTCCTGGAGTGATGAACATGGGTGGATCAGGCGCTTACAACGAGCCTTTAAATGGATACATCAGTGAGGTAAATACGTTTAATATAAGTCTGTCCAATACAGATAGATTAACCATTGAGAACAATCAATATGGATATTATATAGCGGCTCCTACTTTAACTAATTTTCTGAATTTAACAAGATATAGATTTGATGAGGCATTTAGTTTAACAGCCCCAACCAGTAATAGTAACGGATCATTTTCTTATAGTAGTAGCAATACTGCAGTAGCAACAATTAGTGGTTCTACGGTTACCATTGTTGGACCTGGAACCACTACCATTACTGCAACACAGGCAGCCAGTGGTAATTATTCGAGTGGAGCTACAACTGCAACCCTTACGGTGAATGGAGTTAATAATATCATCACTAAAACAGGAAAAATAACCGATAATAGTGCTGACTACATAAATAAATACGGTAAAATTGGTGGAACAGAAGCTGTTTCAATATCAGGATCAATTAATAGAACTAAATCTGCATTTAATGGCTTATCGGCGAGTAATGCATCGAGCAGTGCTTACCAAATAAAACAGGATTTTCCCAGTTCTACAGATGGTTTGTATTGGATTAAAAACGCAAATATCAATGGCGGAACTCCTTTTCAAATTTACGCTGATATGACCACTGATGGGGGTGGTTGGACATTGATTTTGACAAATGCTTCAAATAGTGGTTGGACTTATGCCAATACCATTGAGCGTAATACCAGTAGCCCCAGTATTAGTACTAGCTACTCCATAGTTGGATGGGCCGATTATATTAAAAAAAGTGCTAGCGGTTTTCAATACATGCTTGATGCAGGAACTAGAAGAAGCAACGGAGCTATTTGGACGGCCAACGGCAGTTATAGTTTTATCAATGGCGATAATTCTCAAACTAATATTACCCTTAATACCAAATTTGGTGGGTGGGTTTATAATAATGATGGTATTGAAGAAAGAATGCCTTGGTACAGTAATTGTAGTGGTTTTTTAACTACAAGCTCAGGTTGCAGTGATTCATGGTGGGGTACTCTTGTTGCTAATGGTGGCTGGACCCCTGCCCCTTGGATTGCTGGCGGTTGCGGAATAGAAGGTTGCGCACCTGACCCTGGCACCATCTGGTACTGGGTCAGGTAACGCTACTTATTTTAAGGATTGGTAGACCAAATTGAACTGTCTTTTACAAATACCCTTCTGTTTAATTTTAACTGTGCAATAATTAATTCTGCAAAATCTTCTGGATGCATCAATCGCTCTTCATTATTGTTAATCAGATTTGCTGAATGTGCTAACTCTGTCACAACTGTACTAGGAACCATTGCTGTTACGCGTATATTGTATTTGCGCACTTCTTGCATTAATGACTCTGTTAATCCCATAACCCCAAACTTAGAAGCACTATAAGCACTGGTAGTTGCAGCCCCTTTTAAACCTGCAGTAGAAGAAATGTTTACTATATCGCCTGTTAAGCGCTTCATCATATTGGGTAATATGGCTCTAGTGGTATAGTAAACACCAAATAAATTAACTTTCACTTGCTGTTCCCAAACTTCAGGTGACAAGTCTAAGAATTTTCCAAAAGTACCCGTACCAGCATTATTAATTAGTATGTCTATTGGGCCTAAGTTGTTTTCAATTTTTTCTACCGCCCAGTTTACAGCGTTTATATTACTAATATCAGCTGGAGCAATGATTGATTTAACACCAAGCGCATTAATTTCAGCAGCCACTTCCTGAAGATCTTTTTCAGTACGGGCTACTAAACCAATATGAACACCTTCTTTCGCCAATCCTATAGCAATGGCTCTTCCTATTCCTTTTCCTGCACCTGTTACTAGGGCTACTTTGTCTTTTAATGATTCCATTATTAATTAATTTTTTTGCTGAAAAAATGGGTAATCGGTATATCCTTTTTCACCAGGCGTATAAAATGTTTGTTGATCCACTTCGTTTAATGGAGCATCTAATTGATACCTATTCACTAAATCTGGGTTAGCAATAAATGGAACACCAAATGCTACTAAATCAGCTTCGCCAGCTTCAAGTACTTTTGTAGCTGTTTCTTTATTAAAGCCTCTGTTGATAATTAAAGTGCCTTTGTAAATAGGTCTATAATGCTTAGCAATTTCTTTTACTGCAAATGGTAAATGATCAACTGGAATAAATGGCTCTGTTAAATGCAGATAAGCCAATCCATACTCATTCAATTTGTTAACGATATAATCATGAGTAGGGATAGTGGTTTCATCCATAGTGATGCCAAATAATCCATTCAAGCTTGGGCTTAATCGTAAACCAACTTTACTATAGTCAATCACTTCTTTAAAAGCATCTAAAATCTCAAATAATATTCTTGCACGGTTTTCAATTGTTCCACCATATTCATCAGTACGTTGGTTGGATGTAGCATTAAAAAATTGTTGCAATAAATAACCATTGGCACCATGAATTTCTACGCCATCAAAACCTGCTTTAATTGCGTTGGCAGCTGCATTTTTAAAGTCTTGAACAGTTTGCTTAATCTCAGCAATGGTCATTTCTTTAGGCGTGACAGTATCTGTAAACCCATTTTTAGTATACGACTTTTCATTAGGATTAATGGCCGATGGTGCAAGTGGTAAGGCTCCATTATGAAAATCAGGATGCGACATTCTTCCAACATGCCATAATTGTATAAATATTTTTCCTCCCTTTTCATGTACTGCATTGGTTACTAATTTCCAACCTGCTACTTGTGCTTCCGAATAAATACCTGGCACATTAATATAGCCAACTCCTGAAGTACTCACCGGAGCTCCTTCTGTTACAATTAGGCCTGCACTTGCTCTTTGTGCATAGTAAGTAGCCATTAATTGATTGGGTACAGCTCCTGCGTTGTCTGCCCTACTTCTGGTCATTGGCGCCATAACCATTTTATTGCTTAATTCCATTCCTGCCAATTGGTAGGGAGTAAATAATACTGAACTATTCATATTGTTGTTTTAAATAAGTGACTTTTTAAAAATGGGTTTTAGTCCACATAAATGAACAATCTCTCCAGTAATAGATAAAGAAGTTTCATCGTTTCCTTCTACAATTGCTGTTGTATTTGCCCAATCAACCGAAATAAATTTAGAATAAGGCAAAATGGCTTGTAAACCAGCAATGTCTGAAGAAGCATGCTTGATTTGAATGACTGTTTTGCAAGTAGTTACTTCATTTATTTTTATTGCAATGGATTCTTGCTCTTCAGCATACTCTGCTGCAATAATTATACTATCTGCTTCCCATGACGCATTTTTACTGCAATCAACCATTTCTACTTCTGCTTTAGGATGGTTATCTGCAATCAATTGCATTAGCTTTCTTAATTTTTCAGTGTTATTATCCATTAATAATAATGGATAATTTCCTGCAATCTTTTGTGCAATTAGTTGGCCTAGTTCTGAACCAGCTCCTAATATTGCAACAGTATTATTGTATAGCATTCATTAATTGATTGAAATGCAAAGCTAGAGCAACTAAAAAGTATTCATCTTGAGATAGGATAAGAAATCAACTTGACATAAATCAAGTTTAAACACCCTTAGTCAATTTTTTCTTAATTCTACTAAGCGTTTCTGGAGTAATACCAAGATAAGATGCCACCAATTGTTGAGGTATTCTTTTGATTAATTCTGGGTTAGTGGCTGTTAAATGAATATATTTTTCCTCTGCCGAATTAGAGATAGAACTGATTAATCTTCTTTCCTTAGAAATAATATTATTCTGGAATAGGATTCTAAAATACCGTTCAATTACTGGCACTTTTAATAACATTTCTTCAAAATCTGTTTGGCTAATTAGCAATAACTCTGCTTCTTCAATAGCATCTATATGATATGTTGAAGGTTCATTTGACAAAAAACTCAACATATCAGCCATCCACCAGCCTTCCCAAGCAAAATGAATCATATGTTCAATTCCCTTTTCATCTACATTGTAAGAGCGCAATAATCCTTTTTCTACAAATGCTAAATGCCTACAAATATTTCCTTCCTGAAGCAAGTACTGCTTCTTTCTAATTTTCTTTGGCGAAAAAAATGTTTTAACAAGCTTTTGCTCTGCTTCGGAAAGCAACACTTTATCTTTAACTTGAGAGAAGAATACTTCGAACATTAATGCAAAATTACATTAAAAGGCTATCATTTAATTTTAAACGAACAATCGAATATGGAAAAGAAATTATGGTGCATTTTAGCATTTTGGGGATTGGGAACATTCATGGTACAAGCACAGCAATGGACTCCAGAAGAGCAACTTGAATTATTTGGCTATTGCGAAAAAGGCTTATTAATGAAAGAGTTGGGTATTTCTGAAGAAACAGCCAATAAAATTGGGCAAATAAATTATTGGGCTACTTTACAAAAATTGAAAATTGAAGCCAACACAAACGATACTTTTGCCACTGCCAATGAAGTAAATCAAGAAGTTCTCAAAAAATACAAAGCACTTTCCATAACTGGGGATAGAGCAAAAGGACTAATTAGTAGAATGAATGCAACAGGTTGTGCTATTACTCAACTCCGGTTTAATAAGAGCTACGATACCCTTACTAAGGTTCAATTAGTTGCTGCATACAAGACCAAATTCAGAAAAAAAATTATTGATCAATTAGGTGTAAATGGTCGACAAGCCGATATGATTATTGACGCTGAAGCTTGGAAGCAAAAAGAGTCATCAGTTGTTGCTCAAATTGCAGAGTCTGATTTCAATAGAATCCGAAAATCTGTACAGTTAAATAAAGAGCACGAAAAAAAACTTGTACTAATTGATTTAACTGAACAACAAAAAATTCAAGCAGTTGAATTTTTTATACAGAACCAATTATGATAAATTATACTTTTCATAAAATTGATGTAGATGATGTAATTCAATTACAACAAATCAGTCGTATTACTTTTAGTGAAACATTTGCTGAGCATAATACCGAAGAAGACTTAAATAAATATTTACAAGAACAACTTTCTTTAAATAAATTGGTAGAAGAGCTCAATAACAACTACTCCGAATTTTATTTTGCCAGTGAAAACGAAAGAGTAATAGGTTATTTGAAATTAAATTGGGAAAAAGCACAAACCGAACTAATTGATGAAGCTGCCTTTGAAATTGAACGTATATATATTTTAAAAGAATATTTTGGAAAAGGACTTGGTCAATTTATATTAGATCATGCAATTATTATTGGCAAAGCTCATCAACCTACATTTATATGGCTAGGAGTTTGGGAAAAGAATTCAAGGGCCATTCGCTTTTATGAAAAAAATGGGTTTAAAATTTTCAGTAGTCATTTATTCACTTTAGGAAATGATATTCAAACAGATTTATTGATGAAATTAGAAATCAACAACTAAAACTATTTTATGAAAACGATTTACTTAATTGCTGCATTTTTATTTAGTATTTCTGCTCAGGCTCAACAAAGTTTGAAAGGAGCTTATCAATCTAAATTAGACAGTGAAGTCATTATTTGTTTAATGGACGGTTATTTTGTTGAAACAAAATACAATGCAAATACAAAGACATTTAACTATACTTGGGGTGGACCTTTTGTTAAAGAAGGGAATAAACTAAATATTACTATTCATTTTGATTCAAGAGATAAAGGAATTGTAGGTAAAACAAAAGAGATTGCATTTGGAGAAAAGCACTATGAACTAATTGATAAAGGTGAAAATGTATTAGCGGGAAATTGGCGTATGAGTGGAAGAAAAAATGGTGATCAGTTTACTGAAAACCCACTTAGGGCAAGACGTACCTATAAACTATTAACCGGCACTCGCTTTCAATGGATGGCCATAAATATTGACACTGGTGAGTTTTCTGGTACAGGTGGAGGAACTTATCAGTTTGTCAATGGAAAATATATCGAGAATATTGAGTTCTTTAGTCGAGACTCTACTAGAGTGGGGGCATCACTTAGCTTTACAGGCAAAATTGAAAACGGCCAATGGCATCATAGCGGTCTTAGTTCTAAAGGAGATCCTATCTATGAAATATGGTCGAAAAATTAGCCCTTGGCTTTTATTGGGACCAATTTAATTATACCTACCCAATGGAAAATTTTAATGATTGGATAACAAGGATCTATCTCCCACCATTTAGCTGCAAAATTTGGTCTTGCTCCAGCATGGTGATGATTATTTTGAAATAGTTCTCCCAACATTAAAAAATCGATGATCAATGTATTTTTTGAATGATCTTTTTCCTGTGGAAAATTTCTGTATCCATATTTATGTCCAGCCCAATTAACAACTGCTCCTTGAATTGGGCCTATTAAAAAATGAATAGGTAAGAATAAAAACATCCACCATTCAGTTGCAAAAAAGTAATAGAATGTAACATATACTAGGGCAAAAAATATTCTAGTTATCCAACTATCTGCAATTTTATCTATGATTGGATAAACAGGAAAATTTTTATCAAATTTTGGTTCAACTGGCATGGTTCCTTTTAACACCCCATGGTATACTTTTTTTGTATGCCACATCATAGTAAACACTTCTTTAAAAAAATGAGGAGTATGAGGATCTTTCTCTGTGTCACTGTATGCATGATGCATTCTATGTAAGATAGCATATGCTCTTGCATTTAAATAAGAAGTGCCCTGTGTTACCCAAGTATATATATACCAAAACTTTTCCCAGAATTTATTCATGGTGAACATTTTATGTGCCGAATATCTATGCAAATAAAAAGTTTGTCCAAAAAGAGAAAGGTACCAATGGAGTACTAAGAAAATAATAATGGCAGCCATAGAATCAAATGGATTTCGTTGAAAGAATGCAAAGATTATGCAATCTTTTAAATAAAAATCTTTTGTTAATGACTAAAGTAAAAATGAAGGGCTGTAATTGCACAGTAGATTATCACACAATAAAAAAAGATATATGTGCTTATGGTTTTTCCCAATTTTTTGTTAGAGGATTGTATTGCTTTAAAACTTTTGCGGGGTTTCCTCCCACAATAGTATATGGTGGAACATTTTTAGTAACCACTGATCCTCCTGCTATAATTGAATGTTTTCCGATTGTAACTCCCGCTACTACTACCGAGTTAGCTCCAATCCAACAATCTTCTTCTACTGTAATAGTTGCAGTAGTTTCCTTTTGGTCTTTTATTGGAATATCAGGATCTGCATATCCATGATTTAACCCTGATAAAACGATATTTTGCGCTAAGATGGTATTGTTGCCAATACTTACGGG